>CAYNBW010000032.1:0-9724 GCA_964396015.1 uncultured Candidatus Saccharibacteria bacterium
ATACTTTAATACAAGAGGAGACCTTAAAAAATCTCAAATGTCTTGAACCAGTACATCAATGTTGCAAAAGCGGCGGTGAGCGTGGTATAATGGAAGTACAAGTTAAATGTTCCGACTTGACGAAGCCTATCCCGAAGGGGGTTGGGTAGCACCTTATAGAAGCCAACTGTACCACAGGTATTATTCAGCACCGGCAGGTGATCGGATGGTCTGTGGGTCCTTGTGGCTTCTATGTGACGTCAGGTCGGAACAGCCTCCGGTGCTGATTGTATGATCGGGACCTCGGGAAACTTGGAAGTAAGTTTAATAAAGTGAGGTACCAATGCCATACATACATTCTGGACTTTCTTTTAGGAAAGAAAGTCCAACAAAGAAAACAAGCGTGAATTCTGAAACGAAAGTGAATTCCGTTTCAAAATTCGTTAATAGAATTATTGTAATTTTAGCGTTACTAGCGATACCGGGAGTGGTTGGTGCTGGTTTGTTTAGTGATGTCTATGCCGATAATGTAGATTTTTCGGTGACGATAGCACCGAGCCTCAATGTAACTATACCGACTAATATTGTATCATTGAACTTGAATCCGGCGAATAGTGCCTTCTCCTCGCAGGATTTGACCGTATCCGTTGGCACTAACAATATCACTGGCTATACCCTCACCATGACGGCTAATAGTACGGACCTCACCCGGACTGAAGCTGTAGGTAGTACTACTCCTACTATCTCTACACTAGCAAATGAGGTAGCAGAAAATGAGTTTACTGCTAATCGGTGGGGGTATAGATTTAGTGATAATACTACTAATACTAATTATCAGCCGTTTGCTACTAGCATACCATTTAACGAGTCCGATAGTGCGGTAAATAATGATGCGAGGACGATTACGTTTGGTGCCAAAGTAAATACCGAGCAAGCACCGGGTACTTACGAACTCGCTCTAGTCTTTACTGCAGTAGCCAACCCAGGATTACAATCTCTCGTGATTAACTTTGATGAGGGAGTGGAAAATGTAGCGGTAAAGACTGGTAGCGCTGCTGGTACTACAGTAGGTACTGTATCAACCAGCGGAAACACTGTTACGGGTCTTACCTACGGCACCGCATACTACCTAGTTCCAACCTATGCTAATGGCAAGAAGCTCAGCTCCTGGAGCCAGGATAGCGGTGCAGTAGGCACGCTCAGCTCTACCAGCGCCGAGAATCCTACTTATACTATTGGCGACGGTACTAATGCCGTAACCTTAACTAGCCAAACGGCAGCTACCTACATCAAAGATTACACTCTCGCCACTTGCAAAGCTGATGGCGAAAAGACCGTAACGGACGAACGCGACGGCAAAGAATACCTAGTCCGCTACATCAAGGATAAAAATAACAATGAACGTTGCTGGATGGTGCAAAACCTTCGCTATGTCGGTGACACCGGCAGCACAGTCGCTGGTAGTTCTAATGGCTCTATGACCATCAAATCCGCTACCACCAACATCAACACCGATAAAACACTTACCTACTATAGCTTGGCCAGCAGCGATTCATCATACAATAACCACTGCGATCCTACTAATAGTTACACTTACCCTTGCGCCAAAGCCGGTAAAGACAATAACAATAATGATACTGTCTGGTATAACTACGCCGCCGCTTCAGTTCGTACTATCACTGGTAGTTCAAACTCCACTGCGGCATCCTACGACATCTGTCCTAAGAACTGGCACTTACCCACCAGCACCGAAGTCAATGGCTTTGATGGCACAAGCAACGGCAATGCCACCTATGCAACTTCTACGCAGTTTGCGCCGGTCTATGGCGGGTACTACAGCAATGGTAGTCTGAACGACGCGTCTACGTACGGGTACTGGTGGTCTGCGACGGCGAACCTTACCACGTATCGCTACGGCCTGCGCTACTACAGTAGTACGTTATACTCCGGTAGCAACAACTACCTCAATCGGTACTACGGGTACTACGTCCGGTGTGTCCGGTCGTCCTAGGCGCACGCTGAACTATACCCTTAATTGTTTACACTCTACTACACACTTACCCCATTTTGTTTGCACTCTTCCTACATACTGTACCCCATTTAGTTTACACTTTTATTTTACTTATGTTTGCATGGTTTTCGCCTTCGTGATTTACTAAAATTATTATGGGACGACAAAGTAAACTAACGAAAATACAGAAGGATATGCTAGAAAGAAGTGGGCAGGTAGCCAAGATGACGGATATTTATGTCCACTTCAAATCATCTTTCATAAATAGGTTTTGCATAGAATACCACGCTGGTAAACCAGCAGAGACTATTCTAGCGGAGAATGGTATAGACCCCGTGATTCTAGGCAAGGGCAGAGTATCATCCATAAGGCGCTATTACACACATGAATGGTTGCCACGTCACGAGGGTGTCGCAGAAAGAAAAACAGTGACGACAAATACTGCCTATAATACAAAACTAGAACATGAGATCCAGTATTTACAGCAGGAGATAGATGCGCTAAAAAAAATTCTGCAAGTAGATCTAGGGATGGTAAGCCCCCAGGACTAACGGCTTACGAAAGATGTCAGATTATACACGATATATTGTCTAGTCCTAGTAATGACCTTAAAGTAAAATGGCTTACAGACGCTGCAGGCATTACTAGGCAGGCCTATTATAAACGGGTTGCAGAGGCGGATAGAAGAAAGGCACGAGAAGAACGCGACAGAAGTGATTTTAACCTTATACTAAAAGCCTACCAGTATCGCGGCATAGATAAAGGTGCTAAGGGGATTCATATGAGGCTGTTACATATGAATCCGCCAGTAATAATGAATGAAAAGAAAATACGACGGTTAATGCGTAAGTTTGGCTTATTCTGCCCCATACGAAAACCAAACCCATATAAAGCGCGGATTCGTCAGTTCCGTGAAAGCTCTGTGGCAGACAATATAGTAGATCGGCAATTCCAATATTTTAATCCAAGAGAAGCCTTTTCCACGGATATTTCATATCTTTACTATAAGCATGGAAGATGCAAGTGTTATTTATCAGTCATAAGGGACTTCTGCACGCATGAGATTCTTGCCCAAGTAGTTAATCCGTCTCTTGCAGAGGATTTTGTATTGGATACTGTCAACCAGTTGTACCAGTATCATGGCAGTGAGATATGCCAGAATGCTATAGTTCACAGCGACCAAGGAATACATTATCAGTGTTTAGATTTTTCACGCCTACTTCGTGATAAGCACTTGCGTCAGTCTATGTCTAGACGAGCCAATTGTTGGGATAATGCGCCACAAGAGAGTTTCTTCGGCCATATGAAAGACGAGATACGTCTTAAGATACTAGAATGCGAAACATATTACGACGTCAGAAAGGTCATAAATGAATATGTAGAATACTATAATACGGAACGTGGACAATGGAGCTTAGCCAAACTAACGCCACAGGAATATTATGAATACAGAAAAACTGGCGAATACCCATTGCTCAGAGGAAGAAGCAAAATAGACGTAGAATAAATTTGGCAGCTATAACAATAATGCACCTACAAACCGCTAATGTCCGTACTTTTTCACTACTTTAATCCATCTATATTGTCCTACATACAGGTGACAACCAAATGGGGTACAGTCCAGTGTAGTATTACTCCTACCCAAAGACCCCACTAAGTTTTCCGCCACGCTCCGCGAGGGGCGTGGCGGAAACTTTATAAAGTTTGACGAAGTTTATAAAGTTTTGACCGTACGAGATGATGGGGTTATTTCGGGGTGGCGATGACACTGGAGATGGGCAAGATGGAGTTTTGCTCGTCTAGGGGCATCAGTTTGTCATAGAGGCAGATGAGGCCACCGGCGCCGATTTTGGCGTCGAGACCATTTAACATTTGGAAGTTTTTGAGCATTTCGCGCTTTGGGTTCATGGTTTTTTGATTTCGAAGGGGTGGAGGGTGCGATTTTGCTCGATGAGAAGGTCGATTTCTGCGGTTTCTTTGTTGCGGAGATAGGTAAAATCCGTCCGCAAGCCGTTGTTGTGGTAGCTCTTGATAAGCTCCGCGACCACGTAGGTCTCGAGGAAGCTACTGGCGTATTCGCTAGCTTGGAGGTCGAGCGCGGTTTCGAAACCGACGAGGTAACCAGCAAGCCCGGAGTCCATAACTCTAGCACTTTAAAATAGTCAGGGATTTACTTTAAAATAGTCAGGGTTTGACTTTAAAATAGTCGCGGGGTTTGCGTTCCCGCCCTCCAGACCTCCACCGGAGTTTTACTCCGCGCCCTTTGTGAGTATGGCGGAAACTTTATAAAGTTTGACGGGGTTTATAAAGTTTTGTATAATGAGGGTATGGAAAAGTATGGTGATAAATTGAAACGGGTTCTGGTGGCGACGGGGTGGAGTCAAGAGGTGCTGGCGGGGAAACTCGGGACGTCGTTCGTGACGCTGAACAGCTGGGCGAACGGGAAGTCAGAGCCGCGCGAGGGGGCGAAAGAGAAAATTGACGTGATTTATGCGGAAGTGATGGGGGCGGAGGCGGTGGATGCGCAGGCGCTAGCCGAGCTGAAGAAGCGGGCGGTGGCGCAAAAATATAGCGCAAAAAAGTTGGCGAGCGACCGGGAACTACTGGAGCGACTGACGACTTCGCTGACTTATCATAGCAACGGGACTGAGGGAAGCACGATGACCGAGCAGGACGTGGAGGCGGTGGTATACGGCAACCAGACGCTTCGCAACCACACTGCGGTGGAGCAACGCGAGGCAATTAACCACCAGACGGCGCTGTACTTTTTGCTGGATGAGCTGGTGAGTGGTGGGGCGGATTTTGCGTTTACGCCGGATTTGGTTAAGGCGACGCATCTGCGGATGATGAACGGGGTGATTTCGGACGCGGGGTATTATCGCAACCACGCGGTGAGGATACGGGGTGCGAATGTGGCGCTGGCGAATTATCTGCGGGTGCCGGAGCTGATGCAGAATTGGTGCAACCTGGTGAACGGCGAGACGACGGACAAAATCGGGCTGATGGCGCGGGCGCACGCGGAGTTTGAGCGGGTGCATCCGTTCTCGGATGGTAACGGGCGGACGGGGCGGCTGACGTTGTTTGCGCTGGCGCTGAAGTTGGGGCTGATGCCGCCGATTTTGAAAAAGGAGCGGCGGTTTGCGTACTACAAATATCTGGAACTGGCGCAGATGCGGGAGGAGACTGACCCGCTGGAGATGCTAATTGCGCAGGCGGTGCTGGAAACTGCCGAAACAATAGCCGAGTAAAACTTTATAAAGTTTGACGGGGTTTAATAAAGTTTGTTAGTTTGACAGGCAGGGTAGAAAAAGGTATAATATGTGGTATGCGTGAGTTTAAGTTAGTGTCGAAATATCAGCCTACGGGGGACCAGCCGGAAGCGATTCGGCAGTTGGTTGATGGGGTGGAGGCGGGGAAGCACGAACAGACGCTGCTGGGGGTGACGGGGTCGGGAAAGACCTTTACGATGGCAAACATTATCGAGCGGACGCAGAGGCCGACGCTGATTTTGGCACACAACAAGACCTTGGCGGCGCAGCTGTTCTCGGAGTTTCGGGAGTTTTTTCCGGAAAACGAGGTGCATTATTTCGTCTCCTACTTTGACTACTACCAGCCGGAGGCGTATATTGCGTCGACGGATACTTATATCGAAAAAGATTCGATGATTAACGACGAGATTGACCGCTTGCGGCATGGAGCGACGGAGGCGCTGCTGACTCGGCGAGATGTTATCGTGGTTGCGAGCGTGTCGTGCATCTACGGCATTGGCTCGCCGGCGAATTATCTCGAGATGTCGTTGCCATTGTGGAGAACTGACGGTGGATGGACGCTAGGAGGCCCCTTTTCGGAGACGCTTCGCTCGCGCCCGTCGTTACGGGGCTCGCTCGCTCCTATCGCTCCCGTCGTCGCTCAAGGCTCCTCAAAGGAGTCTCCTAGCGTCTTATCACCCTCGTTGACGCAGCAGGAGTTTATCAAGCGGCTGGTGGCGATGCAATATCATCGGAATGACCTCGCGTTTGAGCGAGGAAATTTTCGAGTGATGGGAGATACGCTGGATTTGTTTCCGGCGAATGGAGAATATGCGTATCGGTTTGAGTTTGCGTTTGACAACCTCGAGGAAGTAAAAATCGTAGATCCGCTGACGTTTGAAGTGCGGGAGAAGCCGGACCACGTGCATATCTTTCCGAATACGCATTACGCGACGCCACGCGAGCAACTGGAAAGAGCCCTCGTGACGATACGGGCGGAGTACGAGGAGAGGCTGGCGTATTTTAAGGAGCATGAAAAGTATCTCGAGGCGGAGAGGCTGGCGCAGAGAACTAAATACGACCTCGAGATGCTAAAGGAAACGGGGTTTGTAAAGGGAATTGAGAACTACTCGCGACACTTGGATGGGCGGAAGCCAGGGCAACCGCCGGCGACACTGCTTGACTTTTTCCCGGAAGATTATCTTTTGATTGTGGATGAGTCGCATATGACTTTGCCACAAGTGCGGGGGATGTATAACGGTGACCATGCGCGCAAAATGAATTTGGTGGACTATGGGTTTCGGTTGCCCTCTGCACTCGACAACCGGCCGCTGACTTATGGCGAGTTTCAAAAGCGGATTAATCAGGCGATTTACGTGTCGGCGACGCCGGGGGAGTATGAGCTGGAGGTGTCTGGCAAACCGGCGGAGCAGGTAATTCGTCCGACGGGGTTGCTCGACCCGGAAATTGAAGTCCGCTCGAGTGACGGGCAGATTGATGATTTGATGGAGGAGATTGACCGGCGGATTGCGAAGGAACAGCGGACACTGGTGACGACTTTGACTAAGCGGATGGCGGAAGATTTGACCGATCACTTGAAAGAGCGGGGAGTGAAGACCGCATATATTCACTCGGATGTGGATACGCTGGAGCGGGGTGATATTTTGCGAGATTTGCGCGAGGGGGTATATGATGTGCTGGTGGGGATTAACCTGCTAAGGGAGGGGCTGGACCTGCCGGAGGTGTCGCTGGTGGCAATACTGGATGCGGATAAGGAAGGGTTCCTCAGGAGCGAGTCGGCGCTAATTCAGACGATCGGGCGGGCGGCGCGACACGTGGAAGGGAAGGTGATTATGTATGCAAACGTAATTACTGACAGTATGGAACGTGCGATTTCTGAGACCGAGCGACGGCGCGAAATTCAAAAGGCGTATAACGCCGAGCATGGCATCACACCAACGTCGATTAAGAAGGAGATTTCGGCGGGGCTCCGGGCGATTATTCCGGAAAAGGAAGTGGTTGATAAACTGGACGTGCGGAAGGTGCCGAAAGATGAATTGCCGGCGCTGGTGAAATCTTTGCAGTCGGAAATGCAACTGGCGGCGGCGAACCTTAATTTTGAGCAGGCGGCAGCGCTAAGGGATGAAATTGCCAAGATTAAAGAGTTTATGAACTCAAAATAAACCAGACTTTTTTGGTTGATTTTGGAATTTGTGTGGTATAATATAAGCATGAGTGGAGTGGGCATAGAAAAAATCGACTATATCAAACGCAGAATCCGCGCTTGTGATTACATGACGGTGGCGGAGTTGTTTTTGCTAGACAACTTTTTATTGGAGCGGGAGCTGAGTCACGACGACGTCAAGCCGCGACTACTCGGACACTGGGGGACTTGTCATGGCATCAACGTGGCGTATGCGAATTTGAAGGCGTTTTTTGGTAATAATCCGAACTTTAGTTTTGTGCTGGGGCCGGGGCATGGGTTTCCGGCATTGCTCGCGAACTTGTTTGTAGATGGGGAACTTTATAAAGTTGACCCGCGAGCGACAAATGATATTGCTGGGCTGGCCTATGTTTGTCGTAATTTTTCGTGGCCGGATGGGTTTCCGTCGCACGCTAGCCCGCTAACGCCGGGTGTGATTTGCGAGGGGGGCGAACTGGGCTATGCGCTGGCGAATGCTTATGGGGTGGCGCTGGGGCATCCGGAGAAGGTGCTGGCGGTGCTAATTGGTGACGGTGAGTTGGAAACGGCGACGGCACTGGCGTCGCTGAACTTACGCTCGCTACTCGCTAGCCCGAAGAACGGGACGATACTACCGATTTTGCATTTGAATGGCTATAAAATCTCGGCGCCGTCGATTTATGCGCGGCGGAGCGAGCGGGAGCTGAATGAGCTAATTCGCGGGTTTGGGTTTACGCCGGTGATGATAGATGGCGAAAATCCAGAAGCGTTCCAAGAGGCGCTGGCGAAAAAGGTGTCGCATCCGTTCTACATCCTAAAGACCGAGAAAGGTGAGGGCGGGCCGAATCGTGGGCATTTGTCGCACCAAATACCGTTGAAACATCCGATTAACGACAGTGGCGAGCTGAAGGTGCTAGAGGAATGGCTGATGAGCTACAACTTTAACGAACTATTTGACGAGGAGAAAGGATTTACACTATGATAGAGCGCGTAGAAATACCGGGGGCGGAGATCTATTCGTCGGCTGAGCGGATTGGTGAACTATTGGCAGAGCGCCTTCGGGGCGACCCGCGGTTTTATTTCTTCTCGCCGGATGAGACGACGTCGAATCGGTTTGGTGCGGTGTTTGGCGCATCAAAGCGGGCGTGGGGGGATTTGGCGGTAAAAAATGGAGATTTGCCGTCGGGGCCGGAGGGACGGGTGGTGGAAATGCTGTCCGAAAATGCGCTGTTTTCCGTGATGACAGGACATCTGATGAACGGCGAGCAGGCGATGATGGGAAGTTACGAGGCGTTTTATCCGATTATTACGTCGCAGATTTTGCAGCATTTGAAGTTTATTAAGCAGTCTAAGAGCGTATCGTGGCGCAAGCCTTTGCCGGCGGTGAATCTGCTGTCTACTTCGACTTGTTGGCGACAGGACCATAATGGGTTTACGCACCAGTCTCCGGCGCTGATGTCGACGCTTTTGACCTTGCCGACGAATTTGTGCAACTGCCTATTTCCGGTGGATGACGTGGCGGCGGAGGAGGCGTTTAAGTTTATGCTAGAAACGCGAAATGTTGTAAATCTTACAACATTTAATAAGACGCCGGTGCCGCGATATATTGATTCGAACCATGCGAAGTTTCAGTACGAAAACGGCGGGGCGTCGCTGTATCAGTTCGCCTCGGATGAGGAGCCGGACTTTGTGTTTGCGGCGGCGGGGGACATCCAGACGCGCGAGGCGCTTGAGGCGATGAAGATTTTGCGCAACGACTTGCCGGGACTAAAACTACGGTTCGTTGGCATTAACGCTTTGTCGTATCGGGCGATCGGGACGACAACGAATAAGTTGTCGCGCGAAAAGTTTATTGAACTGTTTACAGTAGACAAGCCGATTATTGCGAATTTCCATGGTTATCCGGAGACTTTGCGGACCATCCTGGAGAATTATACTTTGCCGGGGCGAATTCGGGTGCATGGGTTTAATGAAGAAGGCTCGACGACGACGCCATTTGAGATGCTAAGGATGAATGCGGCGTCGCGGTATGACTTGGCGATAGATGTGGCGAAAGTGCTTGGACGCAAGAAGCTGGCCGAAAAGTACCGTGATGTGCTCGTCGAGAACCATAATTCTGCGGTGAAATTTGGAGAAGACACTTTGGGTTTGAACTTTCTTTAGATTTGAACTTTCTTTAAAAAAGAAAGTTCAGCAAAGAAATAATGAAATAAAAGTCAGGCACATGTCAGTAGAGTGGACTTTTCTTGAAAGATTATCTATAAGAAATCAAGTACTTTTTTAGATAATTTACGATGAATAAAA
>CAYNBW010000033.1:0-9393 GCA_964396015.1 uncultured Candidatus Saccharibacteria bacterium
ATTTCATATGTCTGATTAGACATAAGTACATGAACCTAATTGGTCGTCTGTTAAAGGAGGTGATGCTTGAAAAAGATTATTACTGATTATTATTTTACACAGATTAATGACATCGACAGCCTCGATGCTATCCGCGCAGCAATCGCTAGCAAAACGGATGCAGACATCGATGGATGCATTCTTCTGGAGGGAACTATCGACACGAGTGGGGAAGGTATTCGGACTAGCCCGATTCGACGGATTGGACATGACGAGGACGGCAGTACATTCGTTATAACAAGAAGCGGAAGTCAATATTACCTTGGGGAACCGTCCGACGTAGAGCTTTTTACGCAGGACGATCCAGAAGAAATACTTCGGACTATCGAACAAGGACGAATGATTGAGCAACTATTCTTAATGTACTAAACCAATAGGGCAAACCCTGGCAATTAATACCCGCCAGGGTTATTTTTATTTAAAAATAATCGAATATCGGAGATAAAAAGGCGGCATTTCTGCCGCCTGTGCCCCCTTTCTATATGATTTTTGCCAAGTCGAAGCCTAAAGCCTTGGCTTCTGACTTTGTTAATTTGGTGCCATCGCTGCAGTTGTCAAGCTGGATGCTCGAAGGTCTGACCGGCTCACCGGGGTGGAACGTGTACACAACTTGATAGGTTGTTCCTTCCACCTCTTCCGGACCCACGATAATCCACGTCTCTCTGGTTTCCGGCCCTTTCTGCCCGCTGACCGTCATTGAGACGTTGCCCGTTCCCTTAGGGTCGGATGCGATTATTTCTGCATCGTCGGGTAGGTCGTCGATGGCAATGAGGCCGTAGTGGCCGCCGGGGATATCTGATGTTTTGTATGCCTCACACCCAGGCATTACATCTGGATGTTTGGCTTTTTCCCATGCCGCGGCCCTGAGGAGGCTCTCCATTTCCTCAACGGTCTTTACTCCGTCGAATGAAGAACCAGCTCCTCCAGCGAGACGCTGTGAACAGGTTTTCTCGAAATAATTACCAAGGTGCATTTTCGTGTTGTCGATAGCTTTGTTGACAATATTCATGGATTCCCCCTTCCTTTTGAGAAAACTGATGGCTCAAATTAAGGTTACTAAACTTCCCAATAAAAGTTTACGTTTGTTATTATACCACAGACTTTATAAAAAGTCAAGCGTTTTCTTGACAATTCTAGAGTCTCGTGCTATCAATTGCAAGCGCTCGGCAAATGGGCCGCAGAACACTATGCGAATATATAGCGAGGAGGTGAAAAGTTATTTTGACCCTGACACGAGTTGTCGGGGTCATTTTTGAGCTGATGGAATAGATGACGAAAGTTGGCCCACTTCTGTTTTTTGACTATTCTGCGAAAAAACATAATTACTATTGACTTTTTATGTATTTTATGATATAATGGAAGTATACGTCCGTAGTGAAAGGAGGGGTGAAAACTATGAGGGACGAAAGAACTTTAAAACTGGAAGAGGAATACGTAACCCTGCGAAAGCAGGGATTGCAACCTAAGGAAATTGCTAGACACTTCAAAGTCTGCGACACTACAATGTATAAAGCAGTGCGTAGAATTGCGGAGGCGACTGGACTAACCACAGATTTTCTGCTGGCTAGGCCAAACGCAGAACACCACCAGTATGCGCGAGCCATTGAGCTGGCGAAACCGGTAGATGTGGCTGGCTTGCGAGAGCAGTGTCAGACGATAGCTGCCCAGATGGAACAGGCTATCGCCAAAGTGAAGACAACCGTTGTTGAGCAAGAAAAAGTGGCACAAATCATACAAATAGGGGAGGAGAACGTATGAAATTAGATGCTAAAGCAGTGAGGATCGGAGTAAAAAACGGCATGGGTGTGACAGACCTTTGCGACAAGTACGGCTATACAGCCGAAGTGCTATTCGATAGAATACATTCTTTCTATCGGAGGAATATGCACCAAGCGAACTCCATTATCGGCCAGCTTCAGGACAACGAAGCACGGCAACGCGCCAGAGCTGAAGCAGAAACTGATACACCAGAGGTAAAGACCGAAGTCATGTCAGAAATCGTCATCGAGACCATCGATGCGAAGCCGGATGATGACTGGCGTGTGGAACTAGCAGAAACAAAGAAGCTAGAGAGCACGCAAAGTCGAGAGCTAATGGCTATCGAGGCTGCCTATCGCTCCACGGTGCGCGAGCACTGTGACTGCCTGGACGAGTTTCGCCAAATACAGACGGCGCTCGAGGAAATCCGCAATACATTTTTAGATAAATGCGCGGAATACGAGCAAGTTGCCACCAGGAACAATGAACTGGTGAGGAAGATGCAGGAGGAGTGGGAGCAGAAGAACCAGAAGGCAGCAGAACTTGCGGCGACGCGCGAGCGGATAGTGGCGCTCACTAAGGTAGAAATATACATTTACCGCAATGGTAATATCGAGGCGGAGAATGTAACTTTAGATGATAGTGGTCACGATGCCGAATTCCAGCGGTTAATGGTGCTGGATACAGTCGCCGAGCTCAGAGCTCGAGACATCAAGACACTGGCAAGGTTTATCTGCATCAAGAGAAATCTTAGCCAAGAGGTAGTACCCGTCTTTGAAGACGAAGAAGTCGCGGCAGCTTATGCTGCCGTCGCGTAAGGAGGTGAGAACATGCGTATTCCGAGAAACCGTCCAGAGATGGGCGGTTTTTCATGTGCCGAAAACGTCAGAAGTTAGAGAAATACTGTGACCAGTGGGTGCGGTACTGAGTGGCGGGGTCGAAGTAGAAGCCGACGGAGAGCTTGGTGTAGTTGGGGTTTAGAATGTTTTTGCGGTGGTCCTCGGAGTTCATCCAGGCGGCGACGGTGGTCTCGGGGGAGACGGCGGAGTTGCCGACTACGAGGTTTTCACCCTCGGTGTAGGTGGCGCTGCCATCGGGAGCGTCACAGGCGGTGTCCCAAGACGAGCCGTCTGGGCGGGTATGAGAGTAGCGTTGGACGAGCTCCTGAGCACGCGTCTCGGCGGCGTCGGCACAGGTGTCGCCCCAGGTGAGTTTATCGAGGCCGTTGCGGACGCGCTCTTGGTTGACTAGGGACAGGACTTCGTACTCCCACTTGGACTTGGGAACTTCTAGCACTACAACCTCAATAGTATCGCGGCGTTTGCCATCGTAGGTACCGGCAGTGATGGTGGTTTTGCCGACATTGTTAATAATCGGAAAGCGACAAGTGGAGGACGAATAGCCGAGCCAGGTACGGGCGGTATTATAAAAACCGGAAATCACGTCAGGGTTGCTGGTCTGCCAGTACATATCGCCGAGGTCACCAAGCTCGCCACCGACGCAGATGTCGTAGTTGGCGGTCTGGTAGATGAAAATCGACTGCTCGCCCCAGAGCTCGCCTTCTGGCACCGGCTCGGAAACCACACCTGTGGTGGTGTGGACCGAGGTGACGTAGGCCTTTTCGGAATCGGTGAGGTCGGTCTGGTTGTCGCTTTCGGCGTCGATCAGCTCTGGGGTGTCAAGGGAGTCCTCAACTTCGTCGGTGCGCTCGTCTACCACTCTAAAATTCATACCACCATTTAGTAGCATTGCTCCAGCAATAAGCACACCAGCCAATAAGATAGCAACCGCATTAAGAGATAATAGCACGGTCATCCTAGTCTGTTTAAGTGCCGCGGCCGCCATTGTTTACGCCTTATGACTTTCTTCGACGATAGCCGAAACCATATTAACTACGGCTTCAACCTTGACAAATTCTTTTCTCTGCAAGGTTTTACCGTTAACCTTTTTGCCAAATACGAGTTTGCCGATTTCTTTCCCTTTGCTATCTCTAAGTGTCGCAATCCTGGAGATACAGAAGCCGTTTTTTAGAGTTTTCTCGGGAAACTTAGCCCAAATTAAGCCATCAACTGGCTTCAGCCGTAAAATATATTCAACTTCATCGGTAGAAAAACGAATATTATCGGTAGCATAAGTATGTTTAGGTAAAATTATGGCACAGCCTTCACAATGCAGGACTTCAGCAAGAAATTGAACCACTTCTCTAGGATTGAAGTCTTTTGGCTTGATATTGTCTAGCTTTTTAGTAATATATCCTAGTTGAATCCGGTCAGACAGAAAACTGGCCTTCATGAAATTAGTTAGCTCTATGAGGGTAGGCATAGCGGCAATGAGGAAAACAGCCATAATACTATTGAGAATTAAGACCTCTACGGACGGGTTAGGTGTCCTAAATAGCGCTGCAAAGACGATATAAAATACGAGCAGATAAATAATCACGGCGGTAGCGGCGAGAGTGGCGTAAGACATAATCTTCATCCACCTGGTCGAAACATTGAGGGTGCGGAATTTTACTACAGAATAGTAGAAAGACATAATGGAAATAATAGTAGCCATTGGACCAATCCAGATAAGGTTCGGCAGAGAGGTGATTAAAATTAGGTCGAATATTAGAGCCAGAATACCACCGATAGAAAGCCCCACATAGAAAACTTTGAGGCCGGTTTTGAGGCTAGAATTTGTGGTGGCTTTAATACGTTTTAGAAGAAAGCCAGAGAAAGTGATAGAGATGAGGAAGAAAAAGACGATCAAGGCAAAGTAATACCAGCTGTAGTTGACGAAAATTTGGACGTAACCTTGAGATAGGTCGTATGAGTCGTAGAATAGAGAGGAGTCGTAGGCTAGTAGGGCGACAAGCAAGGTCCCGGCGAGCGCAAAAATAAAAGTCAGGGGCTTACCGCCTTTATATTTCCAGCTAAGAAACGCCAAAAGTCCAACATCACAAATAGTGACGCCGGCAATGATGCAACTTACAGTAATATGGACAAATTCAGAGGAAGCATTAGGCATTTTGAGAGCGACTGCGATAGCGACGGTCCAAAGGGCCGCACCAATAGTTGCCATGAGAAAATAAATTGAGCTGGTTTTTTCTTGCTTACGGCTCCCGAAAAATACAGAAATGCCCGACAACACAACTACTACGATTGCCGCTATTAATAATGCACGGATGAGTTGCATAAACCTCCTTAATTATCTGTATTTGATTATAGCATAGGCGGCAAAAAAAAACCACCCGAATTTCTGGGTGGTTCACAAGCTGATTTACATGGTTTCCAATAATTTGTAGTTAACCTTGCCGCTTTCCATCATGGGAATCTTGTCGACAAAGATAACCTCCCTAGGCATTTGATAGCCAACTAAAAACTTCGACAGGGCCTCGCGGAACGCTTGCTCGCTAAAATCTTCAGCCGAGAACTCGGGCTTCAGCGCGACAAAGGCTCTACCCCCAGTTTCATCAGGTGTGACAACGACGGCATTTTGATAGACAAACTCCAGTTTAGAGATGGCGTCTTCGATAGTTTCACAATTAACTTTTTCAAAAACGCCCTCGGCGATGAAGAAGCGTCGCTCGCGGCCAACAAAGCTAACATAGCCATTTTCACGCAAACTAAGAACATCTCCGGTTTTGAAGAATACTTTGCCGTCCCTATTGATGAAATGTTTTTTCGTGAGCTCTTCGTCGCCAAGGTAACCTTGGCAAAGCGAAGCAGCAGAAACGAGAACTTCACCTACTTCTCCGTACTTGACTTCGTTGCCGTTCTCGTCAACTATCAACCATTCTGGTCCGATATAGAACTTACCCGCCAAGCCTGGAAGGTGGGGAATATGATCATTGAAAGTGCCAATACATAAGCCCTCCGAGATGCCATAGT
This sequence comes from uncultured Candidatus Saccharibacteria bacterium, assembly GCA_964396015.1. Taxonomy (GTDB): domain Bacteria; phylum Patescibacteriota; class Saccharimonadia; order Saccharimonadales; family Saccharimonadaceae; genus Nanosyncoccus. The sequence continues at coordinate 5,670 of CAYNBW010000033.1, forward strand.
TATTGCGAATTTCTGCTTGACAATTATGCTTCCGGAAATACTTGATACCTTCGTCGTAGGCATTTTCGTGAAGGGCGGCGCCAGCACAGAAAAAAGCCACAATGGAGGATAGGTCAGCGTCCGAAGGAGTTAAGTCCATAAACTGTCGCAAGGTCAGAGGCGAACCGTAAATGTAGCTCGGTTGCAGCTGATAGTATTTTGCAACGTCTTCAGGCGCAGAGCCAGCTAGGATAACCGGATTGCCCGCCATAATATTAATAAACAGGGGCATCCAACCATAGCCATGGTAATACGATGCCTGACAAAGAGCCTTTTTCACGTTCTGGTCTCTAGTTTCGGTGCCAGTAGAGTTGGCAGCATAAACTAGCGCCGCGAAGATGGCTCTATTTGAAAATGGCAACGTCTTCGGCTTGGCGGATGAGCCTGAGGTCTTAAGGTATAGCATGGGGCTATCGCCCATAGAGGAGCTATACCGCTCAATGTCCTGCATAACCCGAGTCAGCGGAATCGAAACAGAGTCAATCGCATGCCTAAACCCAAAATGCGTCTCGGCGGAAGGATGAATTGGCTGAGCCACTAAGCAAACCTTATCCTCGAGCCTAGCCTTATCCAAAAAGTCAGCCACCTCGTCGTAAAATAGAATCATTTTAGGACGGTGCAAGGCTAAATCTTCATAAAACAAGTCCAGCTCCTCCTCGAGGATGGGCTTAACAATAGCCACTTTGATGCCAATGGCATTAGCACCAAAATTCGCTACTACTCCTGCATAAGAATTAGGAGCGACAATCATGATTTTGTCCCCGGCTTTCAGTCCCCGCTCTAAGAGCCATCCGGCAAATTTAATGACGTCATCTCTAAACATTTGTTTAGTGTGGACCTCGCCATCCACCTCGATGGCGGGTTCCTCTAAATGCCCTAAGTTAATCTGCATAAAAACAGTAAACATAGACACTGATTGGATTGTTGGATGCAACTTTGCCTCAGGGATACCCTGAAGATGTGTTTTATCTACTGATGGATAGCCCGTTTTCACCATTTTACACCCCCTTTCTAGCAATGCAATGGCTAATGGCAGTTTTAATATAGAAGGGAATCAGCTTTTTAATGTCCGACCATCCCTCCCAATGTTCCGTTCTTTATTATAACAAGAAACTGGACAAAAATCAAGCTAGAGTAGCAAAGTATATGTTAACAAAAATGCCCCGCGACTCGCGGGGCATGATAAGGGGATTAGCCGATTTTTTGGAAAGTCACCATAATGCTAGTTGGTGACATATTGTAGGTGTCAAGCGAGTACTCGGCGTGGAAGCACCGACCATCCTGCCAGAGAACCCGGCGGGCAGCTTCGATGGTGCCGAGCTGGCAGTGCAAGCCTAACTCAGCTAAATCGTCGTTGAACAAGTCGGCCGGACGAATTTAAATACGCCCCCTTAGCTTTTGTAATTGTAGCACAAATCAAAAAAATGTCCAGAGGACACCCTATACTTCTATTATAGCATATTTTACCGAAAAAGTCAATAGTTGGCATTTTGACCGAGGTGTGGTAAAATGGTAGGAAATCTGCGTCTTTTTGTAGTGTGGAGCTCATAAAGGCAGTAATATATAATAACAGTAAAAGGAGCATATGGCTAACGAAATCAAAGACCTGTCGATGCTGAGGAATATCGGTATTATCGCTCACATTGATGCAGGCAAAACCACAACCTCGGAAGCGATTTTGTATCGGACGGGGCTCAAGCATAAAATTGACCTAGTGAAAGGTGGCACGGGGGGAGCTGACACCGACTGGATGGAGCAGGAGAAGGAACGGGGAATTACGATTACTTCGGCAGCGGTGACGGTATACTGGAAGGGCCACCAGATTAACATTATCGATACCCCAGGACACATTGACTTTACCGCGGAGGTGGAGCGGTCGCTACGCGTGCTTGACGGCGCCGTAGTGGTGTTTGATGGTAAGATGGGGGTCGAGGCGCAGTCCGAGACGGTGTGGCGCCAGGCGACCAAGTACGGGGTACCGCGAATTTGTTTTGTAAACAAGATTAACCAGATTGGCGGGGATTTCTACAAGTCGCTGGAGTCGATTCATAAGCGTTTGTCGAAAAATGCAGTGGCGATTCATTTGCCGATTGGGTTTGAGAAAGACATTTGTGGCGTGGTGGACCTCGTCGACATGAAAGCATACACCTACAAAGATTACGCTGACCACGAGCTGACCGTGGGCGAGATTCCGGCCGACATGGTAGAAAAGGCCAAGAACGCGCGCTCGATGCTAGTCGAGGAAGCGGTGCAGGCTGACGAGGCTTTGATGGACAAGTACTTCTCTGAGGGCGAGGATGCGATTACTGTTGACGAGCTAAAGGCCGCTTTGCGCAAGCGGGTGCTGGATGGCGATTTCTTCCTGGTGACCGGTGGCGATGGTCGTGGGGTGATTGTGGAGAAAGTGCTGGACCTGATGACCGATTATCTGCCGTCGCCACTCGATCGTGACCAAGGACAGACCGTCGGGACCGATCCAAAGACTGGTGACCAGATTATTCGCAAGGCCGATAATTCTGAGCCTCTCACGGCCTTGGCATTTAAGATTGCGACGGACCCGTTTGTGGGTAAACTGATCTTCATCCGAGTGTATGCGGGTAAGTTGAAATCTGGCGATACGGTCTTGAACGCTTCGACGGGGGATAAGGAACGAATCGGGCGGCTAGTGCGGATGCACGCCAATGACCGGAAGGACATCACCGAAATTGGTGCAGGTGATATTGCCGCGGTGGTGGGGCTGAAAAATTGTACTACTGGTACGACTTTGTGCTCTCCGGCGCATCCGATTTTGCTTGAGTCGATTGAGTTCCCAGATCCGCCGGTATCGATTGCGGTGGAGCCAAAAACTAAAGCCGACCAAGAGAAAATGGGCATCGGACTGTCAAAGATGGCCGAAGAGGACCCGACCTTCCGCGTGCATACGGACGAGGAAACGGGGCAGACTATTATCTCCGGTATGGGTGAGCTTCACCTCGAGATTATTATCGACCGGTTGAAGCGTGAGCATGGGGTGGAAGCTAATACTGGCGCGCCGCAAGTGGCGTATCGTGAGACTATTCGTGGTACCGCTGAGGCGCAGGGCAAACACATCAAGCAGTCTGGTGGTCGCGGGCAATACGGTGATGTATGGATTAAGTTTGAGCCGAACGAGACTGGGAAGGGCTTTGAATTTATCGATCAGATTAAGGGTGGCGTGGTGCCGCAGGAATATCGCAAGCCGGTACAGAAGGGTGTCGAAGATACTCTCGCTGGTGGTGTGATTGCGGGCTACCCGGTGGTGGATGTCAAGGCGACGTTGTATGACGGTTCGTACCACGACGTAGACTCGAGCGAGCTTGCCTTTACCTTGGCTGGTGCGTTGGCGACTCGCGAGGGTATCAAAAAAGCGAACCCGGTGCTGCTCGAGCCGGTGATGAAGATGGAAATCACCACACCGGAGGAGTTCATGGGCGACGTGATCGGCGACATTAACTCGCGTCGCGGGCGAATCGACGAGATGGAGGATTTGAACGGTGGGGCGAAGCTAATCAAGGCGTTTTGTCCTTTGGCGAACCTGTTTGGGTACACTTCGGATCTGCGTGGGATGACGCAGGGGCGGGCGGCTTCGTCGATGGAGCTGAACGGCTACGAGGAAGTGCCACCTAACGTGGCGGCGGAGATTATCGAGTCGCGAAACTCGAAATAA
>CAYNBW010000034.1:0-9069 GCA_964396015.1 uncultured Candidatus Saccharibacteria bacterium
CAATAATTCTTGTGCGACGTAAGATAACAATAAGAAAGGGAATTATGCTCAAAAATCTCTCACTAAACAAAAACAAAGGCTTCACCATCATCGAAGTCGTCCTCGTTCTCGCTATCGCTGGCCTTATTTTCCTCATGGTCTTCTTAGCCCTCCCGGCTCTCCAGCGCTCGCAAAAAGACACCCAGCGTCGCGACCAACTCTCCATGCTTGTAACGCAAATCACCCAGTACCAAGCCAACAATCGTAATCGGCTTCCATCCGGCACGGGCGTTGTTTTGGGCTCTACCGATGGGGCTAGCAAGGTTACAGGGAGCGCTGACGGCTGGGTAACTTTCTATAAAAATTACCTACTTGCACAAAATGATGTATTCGAGGACCCCAATGGAAACCCATACAATCTTCAGATCGAAGATTGTGGCACTGGCCAAACGAATACTGATACTGGCGAAACGGAATGCGACACTCAGCGCTATAACTGGGGCTTCGATTCTGCAGGCGAAGGGGCGACCGAAGGAGACAATAAACAGTCGTTCTTGACGGGCAAAGGGTTACTTGCGACGGCTAGTTTGGATGGTCTATTGGCGGCAAATGAAAACAAAGGAGATTATAGTGGTCCTACAGATTACAACCAGAATTACTACATCCTGATTACCATCGGATCGTCTTGCAGTGGTGAAGTAGTAGTGAAGAATACTGGTGCTAGGAAGGTTTCAGTTGCCTACAAACTTGAGGGCGGCGGTACCTATTGTTCCAACAACTAGCCAACGCATACAAACCAGCCCCACCCGGGCTGGTTTTTGTCGACCAGCACCAAAACCTCCGTTTGCACCCTACCCTTGTCGCAGTCAAGCTCTTTCCACTCATAACCGCAAAAACGCCCCTCCCCACCAAACCTTTTCCACCTATAGGTGTAAAAACTCTTGACTTCATCGACCAGATATGCTATACTGATAACAGTAAACAGGACTAGTCCCATGATTAACCGCCCACTATACTTAGATAAAATCACCCCCTTCATAGATCGCGATTTGATTAAGATTTTGGTGGGCATCCGCCGCGCTGGCAAATCCACCATTCTTTCTGAAGTCGCCGACACTATCAAGCGCAACGGTGTTGCCGAGCAGTCCATCGCCCAGATCAATTTCGATTCGCTCGACTATAGCGACATCCGCGACAAGCAGTCTTTTCTCGCACTAGTCAAATCCCTCCACGCTTCCGGCATCAAGTATTATTTCTTCGACGAAGTCCAGCTGGTCAACGGCTGGGACGAAGTCGTCAGTGCCCTCTACGCTGAAAAGAATGCAGATATCTACATTTCCGGCAGCAACTCCAAGCTCCTCTCTAGCGAACTATCTACCTTCCTTACCGGTCGTTACGTCAACACTCGTGTTCATACTCTCAATTTCTCCGAGTTTCTCGACTTCGCCGGCACTCGTGGTGTTAGTTATGAGAGCACCACTGCCGCTTTCGACGACTATCTCCACCGCGGCGGTTTCCCCATCGTCAACGTCGCCGACACCAGCTACGCCGAGAGCGACCAAGTCATCTCCGACATCTACTCGTCCATCGTCCTGCGTGACATCGTCCAGCGCAAATCCATCCGCAACACCGAGCTCCTCTCGCGTATCGTCAAGTTTGTTTTCGACAACATCGGCAACGTTTTTTCCGCCAACTCCATCACCAATTTCCTCAAAAACGAAAAACGCGACCTTGCCCCCGAGACCATCTACAATTACCTGGATTACCTTGCCGAAGCCTTCGTCATCAGTCGCGTCCCCCGCTACGACCTGCGTGGCAAAGCCCATCTCAAGACTCAGGAAAAATATTATCTCGGCGACATCGGCTTGCTCTACGCCGTCAATGGCCGCAGCAATTTCCAGTCCTATCTACCCGGTCTCCTCGAAAACGTCGTATATCACGAGCTCGTCTCGCATGGCTTCGAGGTTTTCATCGGCAAAAACGGCGACCAAGAGATCGATTTCATCGCCAAAAAACCCGACCGCACTCTTTATCTCCAGGTCGCCACCCATCTCGATGGCGCTCAGACCATCGCTCGCGAGTTCGATGCATTCGACGGCCTACCAGACGATACTGCCGAGCGCTACGTCCTCTCGCTCGACCACGCCACCCTCCCTGCCAAGCACCGCGCCACCCACCAATATCTCCCCGACTTCATCCTCACTAATCTGTCATAACCAAATTCAAAATGAGGACATGTGCCTCATTTTTGAATTCATCTGTGCTTTTCTTGCTGAACTTCTTTTCCTGAAAAGAAGTTCAAGGGCTTAGATATTCTCACAATACACCCCCGACCCCTCGAGCCGATACAGCGCCGCCGCCCGTCGGTTATTCGCCGACAGTACCGCATGGTCTCCATCGCACGTTGCGCTAATTACAATGCGCAAGTAATAATCGTTATCTTCAAATTTGCCATTGTACATCTGCCCTAAATTATGCCCATTACCTGTGTTTGTTGTGTCTCCACACGGCGTTCCAGCCACCTTAGAATTATTCTCTGGCTTGCACCACATTATCGCCCAGTTATATGGCGTTCCATCCGGGTCTTGATAGCTACGCGAATCACCATCGGTGCTACCACCAAAATAATCCCGATAAAACCCGCACCAGCTCAGCTCATCGCAATTAACGGCTTTTTTGTCCGCCGGCACATCGTTTCCGACCACCGTTACAATATTATTTTGCTCAGATTTAAAATTCCCCTCCGGTAACGCCCCCCGGCTATTATTCGTCTGAAAACTTTTCAGATTCCGGATAAATGTCAGTACATCCTCCCGCCTCGCCGTATCCCTCTGCGACGCCCACAGCGCTGGCAGCGCCATAAACACCATCGCAAAAATCAGCCCCGCCACCGCGAGCACTAATACTACTTCTATAATCGTAAACCCTTTATGCTTTCTCATAATATAAGTATAACACAACTTATGGTAAAATTAGAGTATGCAAATCGCTTTTCTCGTTCTAATGTTTGTCCTCGGCGCCACTTTCGGTTCGTTCCTCTGCTGTCAGGCTCGCCGTCTCCGCGTCAGGGAAGAGCGCTCCAGTCAAAACCCGAAACTAGCTCGTCCGCAGCACCTCGGCACACGTTCCATCTGCCTCCACTGCCACCGACACCTCAAATGGTATGACAACCTCCCCATCATCTCCTACCTTGTCCTAAGAGGCAAATGCCGCTACTGCCACCGCAAAATCGGTCGCCTCGAACTCCTCTCCGAGCTCGGCGTCGCTACTGCCTTTGCGCTCATTACTGCGCGCTTTCTCTATACCGCTCACGCTATCCCCATCACAGATCCCGCTATTTTTCCAACTATCCCCCTGTTAAATTGGGCGATTTTCGCAACAACGCTATTGCTTACTTTAAGCCTAGCCTTTTTAGCTATCTACGATGGTGCTTATGGTGAGCTACCGAGCTTTTGCTTAATTTTGGCCGCCATCTGCGCCATCGCACTCGTCATTCTGCGTCAACAAACCAGCCACACCGTCCCTAATACGCTTACGCTATTCCCAGGCAACCCTCTCTCGCCCACTCTCTCCGCTCTCCTCTCTGCCACCCTTTTCGGTGGTCTCTACCTTGTCCTTTATCTCGCCTCCAAGGGTAAATGGGTCGGTGACGGCGACTGGTTTCTCGCCGGTATCATCGGTCTCGTCCTCGGCCACCCCTTCCTCGCCCTTATTGCCATCTTTATTGCCAATCTCTCCGCCACCCTCCTTTCCGCCCCCTCTGCCATCAAGCGCAAAAATCACCAAATCTACTTCGGCCCCTATCTCGTCCTTGCCTTTGTTATCACGGCGACTTTTTCCGATTTTTTCATAAGCATGATATAATTAGATTATGAGAATTAAAAAAGGCGACACTCTTATCGAAGTGGCTCTGGCCATCGGCATCTTTTCGCTCGTCGCCATTTCCATCGTCGCCGTCGTCACCGCCAGTACTGCTGGCGCTCAGAGCTCGCTCGAAACCACTACTACTAGGGAAGAGATCGACGTTCAGGCCGAGGCTCTTCGCTTCATTCACGGTTCCTACATTGCCGGTGGCCAATCTAACGTCGTTGACAATGACCGCTACAAACAACTTTGGGAGTCAATCGTTGGTAAGGCTAACAACCTTGCCGCCTCCAAACCCGACATTATCGCCGAGATTCTCCAATTCAACCCCACCACCTGCGCCGAACTCTACGACACTACGTCCGGTGCTACCGAGAGCCCCATCGCTCGTCAGGGTGCATTCCTCATCAACGTCCGCCAGCTCGGCAATATCGGCACCGTCGACAAAGACCAAGTGAGAAAAACTATCGACCAGATCGTTGTCCGCCCTGCCACGGATTCATCGCCCGGCGCAACTCTCGCTGAGCCTGAGCATTTCTATGCCGCGGCCACTTATCCGCGCATCCTCTACGGCGCAAGCGAAACTACCGACGCTGCTCTCCTCGATCAAAACGATTCTGCCGACCAAACCCTCTCTCGTGCCGAAGGTATTTACGTTGTCGCAGTTAGAGATAACGAATCCACCGCCATCGTCCAAGGTGACGGCACGGTTCAGAAATCCGCCTACTACGATTTTTATATCCGCACCTGCTGGTTTTCTGCCGGCGCCGATCGCCCCTCCACCGTCTCCACTGTCATTCGCCTCTACGACCCCAATGTCATCGATTCCGATCCAATTACAATCACCTTCGATGGTAATGGTGGCCCTACCAACGAAGTTTCCGGCAACACAGAACCACAATACACCAGCAAAGGCAATCAGATTTATTTGCGTGACAACGGATTCACCCGTTCAGGCTACGAGTTTGTCAGCTGGAGTACTAATCCCGGCGCCACCCCAGATAGTAGCGAGTTATATGAACCTGGCCAAAAAGCGCGGTTCGATAGCGATACCACACTCTACGCCATCTGGCGCCCCGAGTCCTAAGACGTCTCCGAATGAAACTTCTCGTGTATCTCTTTGAGGTGCGCGTCCGTCACGTGCGTATAAATCTGCGTCGTCGAAATATCCGCATGTCCCAGCATCGACTGTACTGAGCGCAAATCCGCCCCGTTCATCAGTAGGTCCGTCGCAAACGAATGCCGGAGAGTGTGTGGCGATACGTGTTTGGTAATTCCTGCCAGCCTCGCATATTTCTCTACAATCCTCTCCACGCTCCGCGCCGTTATTCGCCGATAATTTCCCGAAGTATCCACCGCCTGTGTATTCCGCGAATTGTTGAGGAACAGCGCCGGCAGGGAATCAGTCCGCGCGTCCAGATAGTCCGACACCCTATCCGCGCACGCCTCGCTGATAAAAATCGGCCGGTCTTTCGACCCTTTCCCCCGCACCATAAACTCGCGCCTTTCCAAGTTAATCGAATCCCGGTTCAGCCCCACCAGCTCGCTCACTCGCAGCCCTCCAGAATACAACAGCTCAATAATCGCCCGGTCCCGCAACCCCGACTCTGTCGATACATCAATTTGCTCCAGCATATCTTCCACCTCGTCGTAATGCAAAAACGTCACCTGTTTCCGCACCACGTGTGGCAAATCAATCAGCGACGGGTCCAGCGACTTTATCTCTCGTCTCGCCAAATACTTAAAAAACCCGCGTAACGCAATCAAATGATATGCTTGCGTAATCGTCTTAAGGTCGTCACCACCGTTTTCCGACCCCAGCCGGTTCAATTTTAGCCGATATTTACGCAGTACCTCCCGGTCAATCTCGCTCGCCTTCACCTGGTCCTTATTCAAAATCTCCTGTGCAATTAGCAAAAATCTCTCCAGATACAGCCGATAATTTTCCACCGTCTTTTTGCTCCGCCCACTCTCCACCTCGAGGTGTTCCAAAAAATCTTCAATCAGCTCGTCAATCATACTCCCATTATACAACCCCCCGCCTTTTTCCGCAAAAACTAGCCCTTGCATTTTAGCACAAGATTTTTCACCTCTGGCATTTTTGCTATCACGCCTAAGCTTATCTTAACCAATAACGCGATAAAATACAATAAAATCCGCAAAAATCAAGTCTTTTCAGCCATCAAAAATCATGCTACAATAAAAGCGCAACTCATTAATTAGTCGAAGCGTAGTTTTTAGGTTAAAACTACACACAACAAGAATGGCACCACTAGGTTCCTATTTGTGTGTACTACGCGTCGCATGATTAGTGAGTTGCATCCTAGCGGTGCCTAATTGTTTTTCGGCACCCTTGTATAACAACTAACAAGCGAGGTACCAATGCCAAAAATCATACATACGAAATCAATCAAAAACGCTATATCTAGCGTCCCAAACCGCATTAAAACGCTAGATATAGCGTCTTTGCATCATTTCCACCCCACTATATATTATATGTCTGTCCCAGCCATAATCCTTACGGCATTTCTCACCCTTCCATCCACTGTAGCCAATACCTACGCCTCTCCCGTCACCCTCCGCGCCACCATCGAACCAGTCTTACAAGTAAACCTAGATAGCGACCTCGTCTCCCTGGACCTCAGCCCCATCAACAGCACCACTGCTTTTGATAATGAAGATTTGAACGTCACTGTAGTTACCAATAACCAAGCCGGCTACAACCTATCCCTCACTGCTAGTAGCACCGACCTCACTCGCACTACCGCCCTTGCCGACAACACTACCCCCACCATTCCTACCTTGACTACTGCCGCTTCTGCTGATAACTTCCCAGTCAATCGTTGGGGCTATCGCACAGACAGTACTGCCAACTACTCTCCCTTCGCCACCACCATTAACTTTCCATCTGTCACTACTCCCACTGACGGCACTAACACCACCATAAACTTCGCCGCCAAAATCAATGACGCTCAACCCGCTGGCACTTACGAACTAGACCTCGTCTTTGCCGCCACCGCTCGTCCCACCACCCAAGATTTTATCATCAACTTTGATTCCGGCGTCAGTAGTGTAGCGGTCAAGACCGGCAGTGCCACCGGCACCACGGTCGGCACAGTGGCTACTACCGGTGGCACAGTAGCCGGTCTAGCCAATGGCGCAACCTACTACCTCGTCCCCACCTTCGCGGAGGGCTACGAGTTTTCGTCCTGGACTAACGACAGTGGTTCAGTAGGTACGCTAGGCACTGCAGATGCTAATGGCATAGTAACCTACACCGTAGGCGACCAGGTGGACGCTGGGGACATTAATTCGGTGACGCTGGCGACGGAGGACGTTAGGCCCGCCATGCAGAACCTCGCCGACGATATGTGCGTTACTTCCGAGCCTACTCTAGTCAAAGATACCCGCGATGGAAAAACCTATACTGTGCAACGCCTAGCTGATGGCAAATGCTGGATGACATCGAACCTTAACCTTGCTGGCGGTACCAAACTAGACTCAGAGGGCTCTAACGTCCCAGCCGGCTATACTCAGGCAAACCCATATTATACACTACCAGCATCGGAAACTATTAGCAGTGGCACTAGTCTAAATAACCGCACAGATGGAACTAAGCCGTTTTCTAGCGACACAGTTGATTATGTATTCAACAGTAGCAATAATACTACAGACTGTACGAGTAGTAAACCATGCAACAGCTACTACTCATGGCTTGCAGCAACGGCTGGCGGTAAAGACGCAAGCGGCAGTGCCGTAACGTCCGACGGTTATAATACTGCATATAGCATTTGCCCGAAAGGTTGGAGATTGCCGACTGCAACTACCGAAGGTGTATCTAGAGATAATGGTGGTTATACTGGTGGAGATTTCTACCGAATGATTCTTGGATACATGAATGGGGCGACTTCATTAAATCGAGGCTATTATGATAATACTGACCCAAATCCGTTCTATACTAATGCTGGTCCCGGTACGACGCCTAACTTTCTGCTCGCCGGCCGCTACATTTCCGGCTCGTTCCTCAATGGCGGTAGTAGCGGCTTCTATTGGCCGGCTACGTCGTACTCTAGTACTAACGGCTACACTCTGTACTTCTATTCAGGCAGCGTCTATTCAGCCGATACCAATGCTCGCAGGTACGGGTTCTCTGTTCGCTGCGTGAAGCAAACTGATACAGAACGCGAACTTGGCATTAGAACTATGCAAGACTTCGGCAATCTCAGCTCCACCGACAAAACCAACCTTATCAACAAAATGGAGCCAGAAAAAGCCTACTACGTCACCGACTCTCGCGACAACGAAGGCTACAACATCGCCAAACTTGCCGACGGCAAAGTCTGGCTCCTAGACAACCTCCGCCTAGGTAGTACGTCTTCCATGACCTTACGCAATACGGACACCAATATCACTGCATCCACCTATACCCTACCAGCCTCAATTAGCAGCGGGTTCGAGAGCTATGGTGCCGCCCAAATCAACACGGCCTCCAAGACTACGAATGCGACATATTCTAGCAACATCACTTCCTCGTCCTTTAATGCTAACGACACCGCAAAGATAGGTGTATACTATAACTATTGTGCAGCCACGGCGGGCGGCATCTGCTCTAGCTCCAACTCTAGTAGTGCTTCGGCGGATAGAGACATCTGTCCTAAAGGCTGGCGTATGCCTACAGGAGGTTCTAGCGGTGAATATCAAGCACTATATACGGCATATAGCAGTAACTACCAAAACTTCCAAGCCGCCTTGCGTACGCCTCTCTCCGGCTACTTCCTCAATAGCTCCGCGAACGATCAGGGGTCCAACGGCTTCTTCTGGTCGGCTAAGAGGAACGATAATGCCCGTATGTACAGCCTCTACGTCGATGCTTCGAGTGTCTCTCCGCAGAATTACAGCACTCGCCACAACGGCTTCTCCGTCCGCTGTGTGCTTAAATAGCTGCGGGGCGCAGTAATCTGGACCCCGCCCCGCCGCCCAGAGCGCCATCCAGAGCTCCCTTGCTTTTCAGCTCATAGTATGCTATCATAAACATAAGAACAGCCGCTAGAAAACTGTTCGTTAGGTCAAGTGGTTATCCCAGCCTTATGCAAACTGGGATAATCAGTTCTAAAGACCAGATTTTGAATCTAAACGTAAAGCTTATCTTCATCATCCTATCTCCTTTCTTCTCGTTAGGTGATATTTTTTGTATCGACCGCACAAAAGTACTAGGATGTTGCCGAC
>CAYNBW010000035.1:0-8756 GCA_964396015.1 uncultured Candidatus Saccharibacteria bacterium
CGAATCCCGCCGCGACTACCAGAATTTAAATAGACCTCGAAGAGGTCTAATTTAAATTCTGATTAGATGCGGCGGGATGAGAACCTGAAGGGTTCGCCCGCCGTAGGAGCCGAGCAAAAATCTAAAATTTATTTTAGATTTTTTGAGGCGACGCCCGGCGGAAGACTTTTGCGAAGCAAAAGTCTACTCTCGCCGAGATCACCATTTTTTATTGCCAAAATATGCATGCGGTGATATAATTTGAATATGAAAAAAGCGAAGACATACAACCAGGTGATCGGCGAGACAGTCGAGCAAATGCGTCTCAAACAGGGCTGGACGCAAGGCGAGCTAGCCGAAAAAATCGGCAGCAGCCAATCCGCCATCCACCGCATCGAAAAAGGCGGCCAAAACATCTCGCTCGAAACTATCAAGCGTTTGTCAGAAGCCTTTGGCAGCCAAATCCTCTCTATAAATGATTCCGCCTCACAAAGTTACAAGATTCGTGGCGGCAAAGAACTGGCCGGCAAAATTACCGTCAATACCTCCAAAAATGCCGCCGTCGGCATCCTTTGCGCCGCCCTGCTCAACACCGGCAAAACAGTCTTGCATCGGGTGGCCAGAATCGAAGAAGTCTTTCGCATTATCGAAGTCCTCGAGTCAATCGGGGTAAAATGCCACTGGCAAAACCGCCATCGCGACCTCGAAATTATATCACCACGTGAATTAAAACTCGAAGAAATGGACATCGAAGCCGCCCGCAAAACCCGCTCGATCATCATGTTCCTCGGCCCCCTGCTCCACCGCTACCAAAGTTTTCGTCTACCCTACGCCGGAGGTTGCTCACTAGGCACCCGCACGGTAGAGCCCCACATCAAGGCCCTGCAGTCATTCGGCCTCACCGTGGATGCCGAGTGCAACAGTGGTTTCTACGAGATCAAGGTCAATCAGCACACCCTGCACAAATACCGCGACCGCTACATAGTCCTCACCGAGCGCGGCGACACTGTTACGGAAAACGTCCTCATGGCTGCCGCCCTCTCCCCCGGGCAAACCCGCATCGTCGGTGCTTCGCCCAACTACATGGTGCAGGATATGTGCTTTTTCCTCGAAAAACTTGGCGTCAAAATCGACGGCATCGGCACAACCACCCTCACGGTCACGGGGCGTCCCACCTTTAACGCGGAGGTCGACTACCATCTGTCCGAAGACCCCATCGAGGCCATGAGTTTTATCGCCGCCGGCATCGTCACCCATTCAGAAATCGAAGTGCTCCGAGCACCCATCGAGTTCCTAGAAGTCGAGCTCGAAATCCTCAAAAACATGGGGCTCAAGTTCGAAAAATCAGCCGAGTATATGTCCATGAACGGCCGGACGCGCCTAGTCGACCTCAAGCTAAAGTCCTCCAGCCTCACCGCCCCAGTCGACAAAATCCACCCCATGCCTTTCCCCGGGCTCAATATCGACAACCTACCCTTCTTCTCGGTCATCGCCGCCGTCTCCCGCGGGCGCACCATGATCCACGACTGGGTATTCGAAAACCGTGCCATCTACACCACCGAACTAGCCAACCTCAACGTTAAAGTAGAATTGCTCGACGCTCACCGCCTCTACATCGAAGGCCCGACCAACTGGCGTCCCGCCGAACTGATGGCGCCCCCAGCATTACGCCCGGCAGTAGTCGTCCTCATCGGTATGCTCGCCGCCCCCGGCACCTCCATCTTGCGCAACGTCTACCCCATCAACCGTGGCTACCAAGATTTCGCCATGCGCCTCCAGCACCTCGGCGCCGACATCGAACCCCTCGTCGGCATCTAGAGCGACCTCCTATCGGCCTTTCTCAGCCCATTCCTACCGGTTTTTCAACCCAGCACTACTCTAATGCCTCTAGTCCCGGCAACTTTTTCCCCAGCAAAAACTCAAGCGCCGCCCCACCCCCCGTCGACACTAGCGAATACGTGAGCGTCGGATGCGTTTCGGACAGCTTCTCCACAAACCCCGTCGTGTCGCCCCCGCAAACCACGCTCAAAGCATCCCGTTTCTCGCCTATCACCGTCGCCACAATCGTCGACGCCGCATCATACGCCGGATCTTCCACTTTCCCGAGCGCTCCGTTCCACACTACCGTCTTGGCATCCACCAGCGCTTCCGCAAACTTCGCCGTCGCGAGCGGCCCAATATCAAGTCGCGCCCCCTCCGAGTCCGTATCAAAATCTTCCGCCACATAAATCTTCGCATCCATAGCTTTGTACCCATCCGCCGCAATTTTACCCCCCACCAAAATCTTATCCACCCTACCCAAAAACTTGTCTATCAGTGGTTGCTTATCTTCTACTTTCGCACCCCCTATCACCAGTACAAACGGTTTTTCCGGCTTTTCCATCACTTTCGAAAGTTCACCCACCTCACGCTCCACCAAAAACCCCGCATACGCCGGCAAAATCCGCGCTATCACCTCGGTCGAAGCGTGTGCTCGGTGCACCACTGCAAACCCATCCTGCACAAGCACTTCCGCCCCTGTCGCTTCGACTATCTCGCGCGCAAATTCCTCACTGTTTCCCTCCTCTCTTGGGTCAAATCGCAAATTCTCTAACACCAAAATCTGCCCCGGCGTCATCTTTTCGGCAACCTTTTTTACCTCCGCCCCTGTTATTTCTGGCGCAAAACTCACCTTCTCAAGGTATTTAGAAAGCGCCTCTGCCACCGGTTTGAGTGACATTTCTGGCACTTTCTTCCCCTCTGGCCGCCCCAAATGCGACATCACCACTACCTTCGCCCCCTGTTTTTGCAAATATTCTAGCGTCGGCACGCTCGCCCGCACCCTCAGGTCGCTCGTCACTTTCCCCTCTGTTATCGGCACATTCAAATCCGCCCGCACCAGCACCGTTTTCCCCTCTACATCCACATCTCGTATATTTTTCATATTTTCATTATATCACATATTGACAAATTAGCATAAGTGTGGTATAATGAAAACATAACCTGCACCTTAAGTATTTGGGTTGGTGCGCTAGTAACAAACAAAATGTTTTTCTATGGAGGTGGAATATGAAAAAACTTTTCACGTTACTGTTAACCATGGTTTTGCTGGCCTCGTTCAGCCTGACCGCCTACGCAGACGTCGCCGTTCCGGCTTGGGCCGATCCCGTCGCCTATAAGGACATTCAGTGGTACAATGGTACCCTGAACCTTTACAACAAGGAGTGGGAGGGGCACGCGGAAATTTTGGCGCGGTTAATCACGGATTATGCCGGTGATTACACCGACAAAAATATCCGTGCGGCCGTAGCGTGGACCGTCCTTAACAGCTTTGACAGCTGGGCGGGGCAAAAGTCCTTCGAGAATGTAGTCAAAGATTTTGGCTACAATAAGAAGACCTCGTTCAAGGACCGGTCGGGCAATGACAACCGTGCCATCGCCCGCGACGTCCTTATCCGTTGGTTAGCCGAAAAGACCGGCTACACCAACATCGGTAGGGTCATCCCAGCAGAGTACACCTACCTCTATACGGCAAATGGCAAATGTCATTTTCGTATACACGGCATCAACGACAGCCAAGACGAGTGGAACTTTTCATTTAAGTCTCCCTACTAACCCAACCCCAGACCCCCGATTTATCGGGGGTCTTTTACTAACGCAGCAAACTCCTGTTCATCAATAGTTTCAATACCATATTTAATAGCCTTGTCCATCTTGGACTTCCCCGGCTTTTCGCCGACCACCACCGCCGTCGTGTTTTTCGTCACCGACGACGTCACCGTCGCCCCCAGCTCCCTCAGTTTCTCCTCCGCTTCCTCTCGCCCCATCGTACTAAGCGTCCCCGTCACCACATACGACTTTCCAGTAAGCGGCAACTCGCCACCTTTCTCCTCTTCCGGCCACACCCCCATCTCTCGCAGTTCCTCGAGCATCGCCCCATTGTCCTCATCCGCAAACCACGCCAAAATCGCCTCCGCCACTACCTTACCGATATCAGGCACACTCAGCAAATCTTCCTCCGTTGCCACCATCAACTGACCCAAACTCCCAAATTTCCGCGCAAGCGCCGTCGCCGTCGCCGCCCCCACGTGCCGGATTCCCAGCGCCGTCAAAAACTTATGTAACACCGGCGTCCGTTTCTCGCTAATCGCCCCTACCAACTTCTCTGCCGAAATCTCCCCGAACCCCGGCAACTTCGCCACGTCACTCACCTTCAGCCGATACAGATCCGGTATCGACCGCACCAGCCCCGCCTCCACCAGTGCCACCACATTTTTCTCCCCCAACCCCTCAATGTCAAGCGCCCCCCGCGAGGCAAAATACTCTATCGCCCGCTTCAAAATAAAATCCGACGTCTCCCCCTTCACCCGGTACACCACTTCCCCCTCCGGCCGCCAAAACTCCAGTTCCGGATATTGCGAGGCCAGCGCCTTTTCATAGTCAAACTCCTCTGTCCCAGCCGGTCGCAAAGTCGTAAGTACTTCCTTAATCTGCGGAATAATATCCCCCGCCTTGTACACTATCACCGTATCTCCCACTCGCACATCAAGCCGCGCAATCTCATCCGCATTATGTAGCGACGCATGCCGCACCGTCGTCCCCGCCACCACCACCGGGTCCAGTATCGCCACCGGTGTCGCCGCCCCCGTCCGCCCAATCGAAATCACAATGTCCCGCACTCGCGTAGTCGCCTCTTCCGCCGGAAACTTATACGCCACCGCCCCCCTCGGCGTCTTCCCCACTATCCCAAGCTCATCATACACCGCTCGGTCGTTAATCTTAATCACCATCCCATCCGTATTAAACGGTAGCCCCTTCCGATACTCATCTAGTTCCTCAATATACCGGAATAACTCACCGCGCTCGGTTACCTTAAACACCCGGTCCTCCCCCGACGTCTGAAACCCAAACTCCCGCAACTTCTCATACGCCTCTTTCCAAGTCGCAGAGTCCGGGCTCACCAAATCATACGCAATAAACTTCAGCGGTCGCCCCGCCGCCACTCTCGGATCAAGTTGTCGTATCGACCCCGCCGCCAAATTTCGCGGATTCGCAAACTCCGCCTCGCCCTTCTTCCTCTGCTCCTCATTTAGCCGTTCAAAATCTTTCTTAAATATCACAATCTCCCCCCGCACCTCCGCTTCTTTTACCGGAACCGCAAGCGGAATATTTTCAATTGTCTTCACATTTAACGTCACATCTTCACCAACAAGCCCATCTCCCCGCGTCACCGCCTGCACAAACACCCCATCCTTATACTTCAGCGAACACGCCAACCCATCCATCTTGATATCCGTGAAAAACTCCTCGATTTTCCCACCCGGCACCAGTTTCTCATCCCGCTCCACCCATTCCAGCACCTCTTCTTTCGAAAACACATCCGCAAGCGAAATCATCCGCTTCTCGTGCGCTACTTTCTCGAACTTATCTAGCGCCTTTCCCGCCACTCGTTGCGTCGGCGAATCTGGCGTCACCAAATCCGGGTACTCCTCCTCAAGCAGCGTCAGCTCATGTTTCAGCGAATCCGCCGCCGCCTCGCTCATGATCGACTCGTCCAACACGTGATAATGATACCGGTAATCGTTAATCAGTTCGCGCAATTTCAGTATCCGCGTCTCTGCTTCCTCGCGTTTCATCCCAAAAGCTCCTTATAATATAAATACAAATACGTCGCCACATAAATCGTCATAATACACCCCGCCCCCATCGCCCCCGCTACCACCACCGTATCTCGCGCCCCCAACATCACCAGCGGCACCACCACAATCGCTCCCATCGCCCCCGCCACCACCGCCAGCAAAATCACCTTAAAAATCACTCGCACCCGCTTCTTCGCCGTCAGCGTGTGTGCCATCAAGAGTGCCGCCACCGGATACATCCCCGGCGCACTCACCGCCGTAAGCGCCATCAGCCCAAAGGACAGTAGATACCCCGAGAGCCACGCCATCGCCCCGCTGAACAAAATCAGCATCAGCGCATTAAACGGCATATCTACAAAATGCGTTTCCATTGCCGACGCCCACGCCACCACCGTCACCATCACCGGCACACACATTAGCGTCACCACACCCAGCATCAACAGTGTCGTGAGAAGCGGCGCCATCGACTTAAATAGCCCATCCCGAAGCAGTACTTCCTCTCCCGCCAAATCTTGCCTCAGCATATAAATCGTCGCCAGCCACCCCATCGCCAAAATTAGCGTAAATAGCACTCCCTCCGCCCCGTGAAACTCTTCCGGTAACCCCACCACCACTAGCGCCATTACCCCCATCACCACAAGCAACCCCAAAAAACTCCTCCAATTTCTCCCCAGCACCACAAACGCACCAAAAGCATCTGCCCGCACTTCAGAACGTCTTCTTACCATTCTCGAGTCTCTCGATGCGTTTCTCTATCGGCGGATGTGTACTAAACAAATTGTCAAAAAACCCCTTGCGCAAAGGATTATTTATATACATCTGCGCCGACGCTGTATTTTGATTTTTCATCGGCCGCCCTTGCGACTGCAATTTCTTAAGTGCCGCAATCATCCCCTCCGGATACCGCGTAATATTCACCGCCGACGCATCCGCAAGATATTCCCGCTCACGCGACACCGCCATCTGCGCGAGCGCCGCCACTATCGGCGACAAAATCGCCGCCACCACTATCAAAATATACCCCACCGGGCTCCCCTCATTGTCACGCCGCCGGTTCCCCCAGAACATCATTCGCATCGCCATGTCCGAAATCAACCCTATCATACACACTAACCCAAACACAATCATCGACACTCGGATGTCATAATTCTTCACGTGCGACATCTCATGCGCCATCACCGCCTCAAGCTCTTTCTTGTTCATAATATCAAGCAATCCCGTCGTCGCCACCACCACCGCATGCTGCGGGTCCCGCCCCGTCGCAAACGCATTCGGTGCCGGGTCATCTATCACATACACTTTCGGCATCGGCAACCCCGTCGTAATCGACAAATTCTCCACCACGTTATAAAACGTCGGGTTATCTTTCTTGCTAATCTCCCGTGCGCCCGCCATCGCCGTCGCCAGTGACCCCGCCGCAAAATACTGTATCACCGCATAAACCGCCGCCACCACCACTGTCCACACCGCAATCCACGGATCACGAAAATACCATGCAAACAGCGCCGCTACTGCCCCCACAATCAGCACAAACACCCCCATAATCGCCACCGTCCGTCGCTTATTCTGTGCTATCTGCTTATACATACGCCTCTAAAATCTCCTCATCTTACAACCAATTTTCATTTTTCTCTCGCTAACACATCCGACTTCAAACTCACCCCCCTATACCGCCACCAGCGCATATCGCCAGTGGCGATAATCCCTAAAACTTCACTTCCGGCACTTTGTCAATCTTCGCCTTTTCCGCTTCGCTCACCTCAAAGTAATCACGCTTCTTAAAATGCCCCACCATGTTATTGATGATGTTGGTCGGAAAAGTCTTAATCTTCGCATTTAGCTCTTTCACCCCCGCATTATAAAACCGCCGCGAAGCCTGAATTTTATCTTCCACATCTTGCAACTGATTCTGCAAGTTCACGAAGTTCTCGTTCGCCTTCAATTCCGGATAAGCCTCTGCAATCGCAAAGATTTTCGAAAGCGCCCCCTGCATCTCCTCCTCTGCTACCGCCGCCTGCTTCACGGTCTTTGCCCCCATCGCCGCGCTTCGCGCGCTCGTCACCATCTCAAAGGTTTCCTTCTCGTGCTTAGCATACCCTTTCACAGTTTCCACTACATTCGGAATCAAATCCGCCCGATATTTTAGTTGCACCGTGATGTCGCTCCAAGCCTCATCGACTCGCTCATTCAGCCGCACTAGACTGTTATATGCCCCCGCAAATATCGCCACCAGTAGCACCAGTAATACTACCACGACTATTGCAATTATTGCTCCTGTACTCATATTTTTCCTTTTTAATTACCTTATTCTAATTATACCACATTTACTAACGCATTGTATATAATATATCCATAGTACGCCGCAAAAACCACCAAAAGTAGCACCCCCTCTTTCTTCGAAATCGGACTTCCCTTCCGCGCCACAATCCAAAGTAGCGCCGCACTCACCACTATCATGATTACATCCAGCATCTCGAGGCTCTCCGGCCGTATCCCGCCAAAAATCGCCACCGGCAACCCCAGCACGATACAGATATTAAAGATATTACTACCAATGATATTCCCAACCAGCAGTTCATTCTCGTGCCGCCGCGCCGCTGTAATCGTCGTCGCCAGCTCCGGCAGCGACGTTCCAAACGCCACCACCGTAAGCGCAATAATCCGGTCAGAAATCCCCATCACCCCCGCGAGATACGACGCCGAGTTCACCACAAACTGGCTCCCAGCCACCACCCCCACTAGCCCTAGTATCACGAGCAGAAACGACATCGGCAACTTCCACTTCGGCTTCTCCACCACCTTCTTCTCGTTTTTTCCCTGCCGAATCATCGCAATGATATAGTACAAGAATATCGTAAAGAACAGCACCAAGATCAGCCCGTCCCCTCGCGAAATCCAGTTTTCATCCATCCCCGAAATTGCCGCATCCAAGAACAAAAACACCAGCCCAATCGACGCCAAAAGTAGCAACGGCAACTCTTTCGAAATGGTATTTCGGTTGATCTTAATCGGACTAATCAGCGCCGCCACCCCGATAAGTAACAATATATTAATAATGTTCGACCCCATCACATTCCCCAGCAACATATCCGTATTTCCCGACACCATCGACGAAATCGACACCGCTAGCTCCGGCGCCCCCGTCCCAAACGCCACAAT
>CAYNBW010000036.1:0-8618 GCA_964396015.1 uncultured Candidatus Saccharibacteria bacterium
AGCGCTTGGGATAAAGCCGTAGGTGCTATGTCATTTATTATATGAGAAAAGTCCAGCAAAAGAAAATGTGTATAAAAAAGAAATCAGGCACATGTCCTGATTTCTTTTTTGATCATTGATTAAATTAGGCGGTTTTTTCGACGGCTGCGGCTTCTTTGGCGGCCTTTTTCTCGGCTTCCTTTGCTAGCTTCTTGGCCTTATTCTCGAGAGCGGACTTCAGCTTCGCCGCCTTCTTGGCGCGAGCCTTGAAGCGGTCGACACGACCCTCGGTATCGATAATCTTCTCTTCGCCAGTGAAGAATGGGTGAGAGGCAGAAGAAATCTGCACCTTAACTAGGGGATATTCGTTGCCATCGGTCCACTTGATGGTCTCTTCGCTTTTCGCAGTGGACTTGGTCAAGAACGAAAAGCCGGCGGCTTCATCCAAAAAGACGACGTCGCGATAATCTTTAGGGTGTAAATCTGTTTTACTCATAATTATTATTTATTATATCAGAGATTGAGAAAAAAGTAAAGGGGGCAGAACGAGTCTGCCCCGAGGAGTTAGAGGATCTCATCGAGAGTTTCGACGATGTCGTCGATAAAACCGAGCCTCTTGGCGTCTTCAGGCAGCATGTAGAACTCAATGCGTTCCTTAGCATCATACTCGGCCGCCGTCATTTTGCTGTGCGAAAGCACATGGGGCTTCACTACCTCTTGCTCGAAACGCTTGTCGAAGTCCATTTTGTCCTGGGCTTTGGACATGCTATCGAAGGTAAAGGTAGTGCCATCATGCATGAGAAACATAGCATGACGCAAGGAAAGACGCCAGTGGCCTGTAATCCCAATAAGGAAGGCCATAGAGCTCCACTGTCCGACATTGATGGTCCAGACTGGAGTCTTACTTGCCTCGATAGCCGACACGATGGCAAAGCCTTCGGTAACGTCGCCGCCAGGCGAATTGATATAGAGTCGGATAGGCTTACGGTCGTCAGGAGGAATATCCCTGTCTTGGCGATTGTAAGCAATAATGTCGTCCACAATCTGCGAAGCGATAGACAAAGCATAGCCGCCGCTTTCGTTGTCGGAACTCGCTATCTCGGACATGAGATAAAGTCGCCGGTCGGATTCGATAAGATGACGCTCGTATTCTTCCATTGAGAGGTCAATACGCCACTTTTCTGGTAAATCTTTAATCATCGTTCACCTCCTTTAATGTACAACTGCCCACGCGGGCGCCAAGGGCACCTAAGTTATCGTTATTTTATCAGATGAGGTTGACTTTTGCAAGGATGAGTGGTATACTTAGAGTATTATTAACTAAATGAAGCGACTGCGGGAGATTTCCTGGGGCGTAGCGAGGCGCCAGAAACCTGCAGGACACGAGAAAGGAAATCATATTATGGCAGTAGATGTCGATATGAAAGCTCTGCTCGAGGCTGGTGCGCATTTTGGGCACAAAACGAGCCGGTGGCATCCGAAGATGGCGCCGTACATTCACTCTAAGCGTCAAGATACACACATTATTGACCTCGGTAAGACGGTGGAAGCGCTAGAAGTGGCTTTGGCGAAAATCACCGAAATCGCCAAGACCGACAAGAAGATTTTGTTTGTTGGGACCAAGAAGCAGATGAAGGACGCAGTAAAGGCAGCAGCCGAGTCGGTGGAGATGCCGTATGTGACGGTACGTTGGGTCGGCGGGACTTTGACCAACGTCGAGACGGTAAACCGCCAGATTAAGAAACTGAAAGATTTAGAGCGACGGATGGCCTCGGGCGAGCTCGAAAACCGCTATTCAAAGCTCGAGGTGCAGCGGTTCCAGGAGGAAATTGACCTTTTGAATGAGCGATATGGCGGGATTAAAGATATGAGCGAGCAACCGGCGGCGATTATCGTGGTGGATGCGCTCGAGGATAAGAACGCGGTGCGCGAGGCGAAGTCGCTCGGGATTCCGGTGATTGCGATAACTGATACCAACGTGGACCCGACGCCGATCGACTACGCGATTCCGATGAATGACGATGCGATTAAGGCTACCGAGCTGGTACTAGGCTACTTTGTCGAGGCAATTAAGGCGGGGCGGAAGTAGTATTTGGCGCTCCAGATGGGAGCGCGGATGATTATTCCGGTTTTAAGGAAAAATGGGGGTGATATAATAGTATTAAGGAGGAAAAATGGCGGAGATTTCCGTAGAACAAATCAAAAAACTTAAGGAGCTCTCGGGGGCGGGGCTGACTGACGCGAAAAAGGCGTTGGTCGAGGCGGATGGCGACTTTGACAAGGCGCTTGAGGCGATGCGCAAAAAGGGTCTAACCAAGGCGGAAAAGCGGGGCGACCGCGAAACGCGCGAGGGGCTGGTCGAGGCATACATTCACGATGGACGACTGGGGGCGATTGTCGAGGTGAACTGTGAGACTTCGTTTGTGGCGAAGACTGAAGAATTTAAGACCTTGGCGCACCAGATTGCGATGCAGGTGGCTTCGATGGCGCCGCTTTATGTGTCCGAGGAAGATATTCCGGAGGACGTCAAGGCTGCCAAAATGAAAGAGCTTGAAGCGAACTTCAAGGGGCCCGAAAAGATGAAAGAGCAGATTTTGGCGGGGCAAGCGAAGAAAGCTTTTGCTGATAAGGTTTTGATGAACCAGCCATATATCTTGGATGACTCTAAGACTGTGGAACAGTTTATCAAGGAAGCGATTGCGAAAACTGGCGAGAATATTACCGTGCGACAGTTTAAGCGAATTGAGCTTGGTGTGACCGAGTAATTATGGTGGGCAGACGGCAAGGCTAAAAGGCTTTTTGCCGACTGGGACTTGCGAGCTTGTAATTTTTACAACATAAGTCAAGAAAAAATGTCCTTATTCGCCCCTTCGGGGCTGGGGGACATTTTTTCATTGTTAGGTTGTAAAAATTACGCTCGCAAATCTGGTCTAAATCTCATTTAGTCGGCAAAAAGCCTTTTAGCCTGGCCAGCCGCCCACGATATTTACGCTCGCAAATCTGGTCTAAATCTCATTTAGTCGGCAAAAAGCCTTTTAGCCTGGCCAGCTGCCCACGATATTTTAGCTAATTTATTCTTTCAGAATAAATTAGGTATGGTATAATGAGGGTAAGTAAACAAGGAGTTTGGTATGTTTGACACGAAAAAAGAACGCGAGGAGATGGAGGGGGTGGTGAGGAAGTTTTTGGATGAGATGAAGAAGGTGCGGACGGGGCGGGCGCACCCGGATATGCTGGCGGGGGTTAAGGTGGAAGTGTACGGGCAGTTTATGCCACTAAATCAGGCGGCGAACATTACGGCGGCGGATGCGACGATGCTGGTGGTGACGCCGTTTGACCCGGCGAATATCGGGGCGATTGCGAGTGCGATTCGGGCGGATCAGACGCTGGGGCTGAACCCGGCGGATGATGGGCGGGTGATTCGAGTGCCGATTCCACCGCTGACGGAAGAGCGACGCAAAGAAATCGTCAAGACTGCGTCGGGCAAAGTGGAAAATGCTAAAGTGGCGCTTCGTAATGTGCGCGAGGATGCGCGCAAGGCGATTAAGACGACCGTGGAGATGAGCGAGGACGTAAGAAAGCGGGCGGAAAAGGAAATCGACGATTTGACAAAAGAGTTTAGTGACAAGATTGATGCCGAGTTTAAGGCGAAGTCTGAAGAGATTATGAAGATATAGGATCTCCTTGTGGGGTGAGGGCTGAAAGAGATAATCAGGAAAATAATATGCATTTAGGAATTATCGCTGATGGAAATAGGCGCTGGGCGAAGGCACAGGGGCTACCAAAAATTGAGGGGCACCGCAAGGGGCTGGAACGGATTGAGGAGCTGGTTGAGGCGGCGACGCATGAGCCGGAAGTGGATTTTTTGACGTTTTATGTGTTTAGTAACGAGAACTGGGGGCGCGAGGAGGGGGAGGTTTCGAACATTATGCATCTTGCGGAGAAACGGATTTTGAAGCTGGCGGAAAAAATGAAGCGAAATAATGTGCGGCTGTTAATTCTGGGGGCGAAGGACCGAGTGCCAGAGAAATTGGCTGGCGAGATTGCAAAGTCTGAGGCGTTGACTGCTGGCTGCGATGGGCTGACGGTGTGTTTTTGCTTTAATTACGGGGGCGAGCAGGAAATTGCGGATGCGGCGACGGCGGTAGTGCGCGAGGGGCTTTTGATTACACCGGAGACGATTCGGGAGCATTTGTACCATCCGGAAGTACCGGATGTAGATATGGTAGTGCGGACTTCGGGGGAGGAGCGGATTTCTGGGTTTATGCTGTGGCGGGTAGCGTATGCTGAGATGATGTTTATCGCAAAGTATTTTCCGGAGATGGGGGCGGACGACCTTAAAGTAATCTTAAAAGAATATCATAATAGACAGCGTAGGTTCGGTAAATAGTGGTATAATATAAGTATGGAAACGTTTGTGGGTGTTTTGGTTGGGTTCTTGGCGCTGATGGTGCTGGTGATTTTGCATGAGTTTGGGCATTTTGTGGCGGCAAGGCGGAATGGGGTGAGAGTGCTGGAGTTTGGAATTGGGTTTTATCCGCGGGCGGTGGCTTGGGTAAAAGACCCGGCGACGCATAAGTGGCGAAGACTCAAGCGGTCGGAGTGGGCGAAGCCGGGCGTGGCGAAAGCGGTGGGATTTGATGGAGGCGGCGACTGGGGTAGTGATGCGGATAGGAGTGGAACGAAAGATGGTAAGGCGAAAAGCAGCGGTGCGAAGAGTGGTGGCACTAAGAGCGCAAAGAGCGTGGTGCGGAAAAATACTAGGTTGACCGTTAAGGGCAAGCCGAAGTTGATTGAGGACGGGATGATTTTTAGTTTGAATTGGCTACCAATTGGAGGGTTTTGTCAGATGGATGGCGAGGCGGCGAGCGACGAACGGCCGGGGACGTTTGGGGCGGCGTCGTTTTGGAGTAAAACGAAGATTTTGTTTGCGGGGGTGGCGATGAACTGGGTGGCGGCATTTGTGATTTTGACGATACTGGCGTGGACGGGGATGCCGGAGTTTATTGATAACCAGTTTACGGTGGCGAATGACACGCGATATAGTACGTCGCCAGTGGAAGTAGTGAAGGTGGTAGAGGAGTCACCAGCGAAACGGGCGGGATTCATCGACGGCGATAAAATTGTGGCGGTGGACGGAGAGACGGTAGGACACGCGAGCGAGGTGACAGAATATAACAAAGCGCATGCGGGGGGCGAGGCGAAGTACACGGTCGAGCGAGAGGTAGTGACGTGCGAAAAGGCGGAGGGGGAGTGTAGCGAATCGGAGATGATACGTCGTAACGAGACGGTGGACCTCGTGGCAACATTGAATGGTGCGGATGCGGAGTATTCGCTGGGGGTGGCGATGCGGTCGGCACAGACTTTGGCGTACTCGACTTGGTCGGCGCCGGTGGTGGGGGCAGGGCTGACTTTGCAGCTGACGGGAGAGACTTTCCGGGGGACGGGAGAGCTTTTGTGGAAGTTCGTGTCGGGGGCGTTTTCGCAACTGAGTTTTGACGGGAAAGTACGTGAGAGTGGGCGCGAGCAGATTTCGGAAGTGGGGGATTCGGTGTCGGGGCCGGTGGGGATTGTGGGGGTGCTGTTCCCGGCGTTTACCTCGGCGGGGCCGGCGAATTTGGCGTTTCTCGTGGCGGTGATTTCGATTTCGCTAGCCTGTATGAACGTATTGCCGATACCGGCGCTCGATGGGGGGCGGTGGCTACTCATTGCGATTTATAAGTTGCGGCGGAAAAAATTGACGCGTGAGATCGAGGAAAAAATTGTGGCGCGGGCATTTATGGTGCTTTTGGGATTAATTGCGGTAGTGACGATACTGGATGTTACGAGGTTTTTTAGATGACAAGTGGGGAGACGGGTGAGCGTAAGGGGTCGAGGAGCAAGAATGGAGCGCGGTTGAAGATTCCGGCGAAACGGGGGTGGAGGACGGTTTTGTGGGTGGGATTACTGTGTGTGTGGGTGTTTTGTTCAGTGGTAGTGTCGCAACTTTTGGTGGGGTGGGTGATGGTGTTTTTGCTGGGGTCAGAGCGATTTTTTGAGCCGATGTGGACGGCGGTGTATTCGGCGCTGTCGTATGCGCTAGCGCTGGTGTTGGTGCTAATAGCACCGCTTACAAAATGGCGCGCGTCGACGCGGGAGCTTTTGGGACTGTCGGAGACGCCGACTTGGACGGACATTGGGCTGGCGCCGGTCGGATATATCGTGGCGACGCTGCTCGCGGCGGGGCTCACATGGGTGTTTTCGCAATTTGCGTGGTTTAATGCGGGGGAAGTGCAAGACCTTGGCTATAATTTTTATATGAGTGGGGGTGAGCGGGCGGTGGCGTTTATTGCGACGGTGGTGATAGCGCCGGTGGTGGAGGAAGTGATTTTTCGGGGGTGGTTGTATGGGCGGCTGAGGACGCGACTGTCGGGGCTGGTGGCGACTTTGGCGGTGTCGGTGCTATTTGGGCTGGTGCATTTGCAGTGGAATGTGGGGGTAAATGTGTTTGCGCTGTCGGTGGTGCTGTGCGGGTTGCGCGAGGTGACGGGGACGATTTGGGCGGGGATTTTGGCGCATATGATTAAAAACGGAGTGGCGTTTTATTTGGTGTATGTGGTGGGGATGTAATGAAAAAGCCACCGAGCTGGTGGCTTTATTTTAAGATACACGCCAAGTTTCAATGTATTGTTTGGCTTTGTTTAAAGTAGAACAAGGGTTTTTCTCCTGACGAGTATACTCATCTAGCGGAAGTCGTACGCGGGCGTTAGCACGACTAGTCTCACGCAATGATTCGAGCGAGGCACCGGCCGCGAACTGCATCGCGGACTGAGCGTCGAGCGCTAAGAGTTCGGCATCAGGTAGCTCTTCGCGCGTGGGATTTTTGAGCCCCAGCTCCTGCCCTTGGTAAAGGCAGACGGTGCGAGCTTCAGTACTGAACATATTATCCAAGATTTCAAAGCCTGACAGGCCCGTGCGCGAAGTAAAGCGCGGACTATCGTGGCTTTCTAGTTCAAGGACGTAACGCGGGTTTTTTGCGTGGGCGTCGAGTTTTTGGCGGAAACTTCCGAGGGCACCCCTTGTAGCTGTTGATTTTAGCATCGCATTGGTGACGAACTCGACGTCCGTCTCTTTGGTATAATAATCGACGATGCTACCAAAGGTTGGATCAAAGCATTCCATCATGAGGAACGGCGTCTTTTTGCCACTAATATGTGACAACATGTTGATAATCAAGGCTGCGCGCTCACCCTTCAAGAGGGTTTTAAACTCGAGCTCGTCCTTATTAAGTTTTTTGTTGAGCGCCTGCGGAGCGTCCAGCCGGAAGCCGTCGACATCGTGAACATACATCCAAAATGCCATAATGGTCCGAAACTCCTCGATGAGCGAGCGGTTGATCACACCCAAGTGAAACCAATTAAGGTCCGCCTGCTTCTCATGGAACAGGTGACAGTAATATTTACCCCTCGGGGCATAGAGTTGCCACGCCGAGCCTTGGTTAAACAGGTTTTTCCAGCCTGGACGGCTGCACTTGTCCCAAATGTAATACTCCGGGTGAGCGTGAAACCAGGCGTGCTCGGTGCTCGTATGATTTAAAACGAGATCCATAATCACTTTTAGCCCAAGCATATGGGCTGTGCGGACAAACTCATCGAAATCCTCCATAGTACCGAGGCGGTAATCGATGCCGTAGTAGTCGGCCACGTCATAGCCCATGTCATAACGCGGGCTGGGATAGATCGGACTCAACCACACAAAATCAGCGCCGAGTGCTTCAATGCGTGGCAAAAAAGCCGTCATTTCCCGAATACCAGACCAAGCCAACGGATACAACTGATAAATCAAAACTTTAGCGCTTCCCATAAGGTTACCTCCTTCTTATATATTGGGAATGTTGGTGCAACATAAAAGTGCTAGGTTGTGCTATCATTATAGCATATTTTGGTGGTTAAGTCAAGGTGGGTGGGCTTCAGCGGGCTGCGGTGGGGGCTACGATAGTTGGCGGTAGTGGTTCTAGGTTGCTGCGGTGTGGCGCAACGTCCAAGCCCATCCCAGAGCAGACTTGGGAGTTGCGCCTAGGCGTAGTGGCTGGAGTCGCTGCTGTCGCAATAGTTGTAGGTAGCGACTCCAGTGGGCTGCGGCCTTGTGCAGGCGCGCCGCCCTAGAGCGATAAAGCCTAATGATGCCGTTTAAATACTATTGCTATATAAGATTGACGCTCTAATTATAACACGTTTTGAGATTTTGTGTGTAAAAATAAAAGGCTGGTGCTAATTTTTGAATACGTGGGGGGTTGAAATTTGGAACAGAGTGTGCTAGGGCAGAAGGTGGGTTGGCTCTGGTTGGTTTAGCGGGTTGGGTTAGAGATAGCAGTGCTACTGCGAGAGCTCACTAAACGGCGTGCTAGGTAGACCAAAGTTGCTCTAGAAAGGATGGATATGGCGCAATTTGCACTCATTATTCTGAATTTTGGTAAAGGCAAGCAGCCAAAGAAAAATAAGAAGGATTAGCCCGAGCTAACCTTCTTACCCAACCTGTGAGATAGTTTCCTTAGCGGCTATCTCGCTGTTTTTATAATAGCACGAGGCTATTGAAAATGCAAGAGGTATACTGGACCAAACACATTTGAGACAAAGCACGCAAGAAACGTAACCTCCTTA
>CAYNBW010000037.1:0-8140 GCA_964396015.1 uncultured Candidatus Saccharibacteria bacterium
GTATTATATTGCGGGAGGGTTCAGCTTTATGCATTCTCTTTTTTCTGATAATGTATCAGTTTCTCCTGCTTGTATAAAATGCCCCTTCTCTTCCTGTTCTTTTTCAGACATCACAATTGCTGACTATTGGGACTATAAAGGCAGAGTAGAAGATGCTGATTTAATCTTACAAGGAATCTCTTTAGGCATGATTAATTCTGAGAAAGGGGATCGTTTGTGTAGAAATACAGAGAGTTTTGATTTAATTGGTAATCTTGAAGTACCTAATGATACAGATTATTGTTTTGTAAATAGAGAACAGAGAGACGATTCTGCGCAAAAGCGTTTTTATAGACAGTTTAATAAATACGGTTTATTTGCGGCTGGAATGTACTACTGTAGACATGTAATTAAGGGAATGTTCAATAGATAATTTATGACTGTAGAGAGATATGATTGAGACTGAATGACCAAAGATAATGTGTTGAGGATGAATAGATGGATAGTTCAAGAGTAAGCAGGGCAATAACATGGTCAATGCTTGCTGAAATAGCAGCAAAGATTATCGTACCTATATCAAATATCATATTAGCTCGTTTGTTAGCTCCTGAAGTATTCGGGATTGTAGCTTCAATAAATATAATTGTTTCTTTCTCGGAAATGTTTACATCAGGTGGAGTCGCTAAATATATAGTAAACCACGAGATGAACGAGAAAGAGTTAATAGATGTATCAAATTGTAGCTTCGCCCTTAACCTTGGAATTGGTATTAGTATTTGGGCTTTAGTTGCAATATTTCGCAATCCAGTTGCAGCTTTCATTGGATGTAAAGGTTATACAACTGAATTATTGGTTGCTTCATTACTAATCCCGCTCTCATCATATAGCACGATTCAAGAAGCGTTATATCAGAGGAACCTGGAGTATAAGGTGCTTTTCTACAATAGGCTTGTTACATCTTTTATTCCATTTATCGTTACTATACCCTTAGCATATCTTGGATATGGATGCTGGTCAATCATATGTTGCAACATAGTAGGTCAAATTGCAAAAATTCTTATTTTCTCTTTCCGATCTACTTTTAAGATAAAACCATTATTCGATTTGACAGTTGCAAAGAATATGCTTTCATATTCATTCTGGAACTATTTAGACGCACTATCACTTTGGGCAACAGATTGGATTGATATTCTAATTATTGGGAATCTTCTTGGCAGTTATTATACTGGCTTGTATAGAAATGGCCAAAGTCTCGTTACAAGCTTGTTCAGCATTATTACTGCATCAATGAGATCTGTGATTTTTTCAACATTATCAAAATATCAAAATGATAGGGATCAGCTTTTTGAGCAGTATTTGTCGTTCCAAAAAGGTCTTGCATTTATAGTTTTACCACTTGGTGTTGGAATCTTCTGTTATAGGCGCTTTTTGGTTGATCTTTTCTTAGGTGCCCAATGGACAGATGTTACCTTTTTTGTCGGAATCTGGGCGATAAGCATTGGTCTTGTATCGGTTTATTCAACACCAAGTAGAGAAGCCTTAAGAGCATATGGAATGCCGAAGTTTGCTTTTCTCTCACAACTGATACTAATGATTTTCGTGATTTCTGGTACTCTTATAACAAGTAAAATTGGTTTTGATGCTCTATGTATTACACGTTCTATTGTTGCCTTGCTTATTATAGTAATTCATCTGATTGTTTTGAAATACAAAGTAGGGTTTAAGATATCAAGAATTATAGGTGCGACTTGCCCTATCTACGTTGGAATCGCTGGAATGGCGGTTTTTAACTATTTCATTTATAAACCCAATTATAGCTTTGTTTATAGTTTGGCGTGTATCTTCGCATGTTCAATTGTTTATTTTGCGATAATGTTTATATTTACGGATTATAGAAATATGGAAATCAAATTCTTAGAAAAAGCTATTTCAAGTGCTAAATCTATCATTATGAGAAAAAGGAGAAGATGAGAATGAAGTATGCATTAATTGGGTGTGGACGTATTAGTCCTAATCATATCGAAGCGGCGAAGAATAACAAACTTGATTTTGTTGCTATGTGTGATATTTTGCCGGAGGTTATGAAGGAAAAGTCAGATAAATTTGAGCTAGAAGCGGTTCGAAAGTATACAGACTATAAAGAATTATTAAATAAGGAAAAACCTGAACTGGTAGCAATTGCAACTGAATCTGGCAAACATGCAGCTATCGCTTTGGATTGTATCGCGGCTGGCTGCAATATAATTATCGAGAAACCTATCGCCCTTTCTATAGCGGATGCAGATGCCATAATTGAAGCAGGAAAGAAGGCGGGCGTTGTCGTCTGTGCCAACCATCAGAACCGCTTCAACAAGTCTGTACAGTATATGAGGAAAGCTCTTGAGGCTGGGCGTTTTGGTCGTCTTTCGCATGGTGCGGCTCATGTCCGATGGAATCGTGGTAAAGGATACTATGAGCAGGCTCCTTGGCGAGGAACATGGGCTCAGGATGGTGGCTGCCTCATGAACCAGTGTATTCACAATATCGACCTTCTCCGATGGTTCATGGGTGACGATGTTAATGAGGTAATGGCTTATACAGATCAGCTTGAGCATCCCTATTTGGAGGCTGAAGACCTTGGCATGGCGCTGGTGAAGTTTTCTAACGGATCTTATGGTTTGATCGAGGGAACCACAAACGTTTATCCGAAAAACCTGGAAGAAACCCTCTATATCTTCGGGAACAAGGGAACTGCAAAGGCGGCTGGTACAAGCGATAACATTATTGAAGAGTGGAGTTTTGCTGACGGGTTGGATGATCCCGAACATGTCAAGGCTACTTATGCAGAGAACCCGCCGAATGTGTACGGATATGGCCATACCCCTCTTTATGCGGATGTGATTGATGCGATTCAGACTGGACGTCAGCCTTATGTTGATGGAGAGGCTGGGAAACGTGCTCTTGAACTTGTTCTTGCTATCTATAAGTCGGCTGCTGAGCATCGTCCTGTAAAGTTACCATTGGAGAGTTGCTCTACAATGGATTTTGTTGGTCGATTCGATTTGAAGAAGTGAAAGGAACCAGTATTAATGGAGTCATCAAACAAGAATAAGTATTTAGAGTTTTGTGAAAAAGTATCAGTTCCGATTTATTCAAAGCCTTGGTGGCTTGATGCCGTATGTCTACCGGAAAACTGGGATGTCTGGATCTGTGAAAGTAACGGAACAATTCTGGCGGCAATGCCATATTACTTTGAAAACCGAAATGGATTAAAGTACATCACCAAAGCTCCATTGACACAGAACAATGGGATTATCTTCAATTATCCAGAAAACTCCAAATTAGTTTCTAAAGCAATCTTTGAAGAAAGAGTAATTGAGTTAGCTTGTGAGTATATAAGGTCTTTGAACTTGGATGTATACGAACAACAGTATCAACCATCTTTTACAAATTGGCTTCCGTTCTTCTGGAATTACTACAACGCAATAACACGATATACATATGTCATTGACAATACATCAAACCTAGAAGATGTTTGGAGCAACATTTCAAGTAAACGAAGAAGTGTTATAAAAAAGGGGCAACGAAACTCCATATTGTCAACCACTATGACAATAGATGACTTTTATCGTGAGCACGAAAAAATCTATTTCAAACAGGGATTAAAATGTCCATTTTCATATGATTTGTGGGAGCGAGTTGCAACAACTTGTCTTGAACATAACGCCGGTCAGATTTCATGTAGATTAACAGAGGATGGAAATGTTGCAGCAGTATCTTTTGTAGCTTGGGATTCACATGCAGTATATAAGCTCATGGGTGGACCTATGCCTGATTATGCGAAACTCGATGCGTATAGCGCATTAACTTGGGATGAAATAGAGCTTGCAAATCGGTTAGGACTCATATATGACTTTGAGGGTTCTGTGATAAAACGTATTTCTAAGTCATTTCGAGAATATGGCGCGGAACCAAAACCATATTTTAGAATTAGAAAAGTATTCAATCCAGAGATTATTCGTCAAGAAGCTGAGCAAAATATTAGGATGTTGAAACAAAATGAAGGAGAATAGAAATGCAATTCAGAGATTTACCTAAACAGTACGAGGTTCTAAAAAAACAAATAGATGCTGCAATGATGAGTGTGGCAGCTTCAGCGCATTTTATTTCTGGACCAGAGGTTAAAGAGCTTGAGAGAAAACTAGCTTACTATGTTGGCGTAAAACACTGTATTACTTGCGCAAATGGCACAGACGCTATTTCTATTGCCATGAGAACGTGGGGAGTCGGCAAGGGTGATGCGGTCTTTGTTCCTGACTTCACATTCTTTTCCTCTGGGGAATGTCCGGCTGATGAAGGCGCGACTCCGATTTATGTGGATGTTGATAAACGCACCTATAACATCGATCCAGTAAAGCTGGAAAAGGCGGTAAAAAAGGTCATCGCTGAAGGAAAATATAGAGCTAAAGCAGTTGTAGCGGTGGATCTCTTCGGACTGCCGGCTGACTACAATGCTATCAAGGCTATCTGCAAGAAGCATGGACTTCTCCTCCTGGAGGACGGTGCTCAAGGCTTCGGAGGCAGTATCAATGGAAAGCTGGCATGCTCTTTTGGCGACATCTCGACCACATCTTTCTTCCCGGCAAAGCCTCTCGGCTGCTATGGAGATGGCGGGGCGATTTTTACAAATAATGATGAATGGGCTGACTTGATTCGCTCTATCTGTGTTCACGGTAAGGATACAAGTAACCCCAATGATCCAAATGCGAAGTATAACAACATTCGCCTTGGCAAGAATAGTCGTTTGGATACTCTCCAGGCTGCAATACTGCTTCCAAAATTCAAGGCGTTTGTGGATTATGAGCTTGCCGATGTAAACAAAGTTGCTGGCTGGTATATGGAGGGACTAAAGGATACTGATATTGTGCTGCCGGTTGTCGCGGATGGCTTTTTCAGTTCTTGGGCGCAATATACGATACAGCTTCCTGAAAGAGTAGACCGCAAAGCAATCCAGGTGAAGCTGAAAGAGAAGGGAATCCCGTCAATGGTCTATTATGCAAAGCCAATGCATAAGCAGGGAGCTTTCGCAGGTACCGATTCAGCAAATGCTGATTGTCCGGTAACAGAGCAGCTTTGCTCTACAGTTCTTAGTCTTCCTCTTGATCCGTACAAGACCAAAGATGAGATAGATTATGTTGTAGCAGAGCTTAAGAACGCTATTTAATCCCTCTATGCTCCAGAGATAAAACTCTGTTTTATGCATATGTACTGTTGTTAATCAGAATTTAGGACGCTGTGTCTCCCGATGCGCCCACTGTGATTTGTAGGCCTGAGCATGCTTGATAAGGTTGCTCTTGACCGAAGCTACTGAAAAAAGCGAAGGAGTAAGAAAGAAAATGGAATTCAATAATATCTATCAAGGGCTTATCTCTGGTAAAGAAAAGTTGGCTCTTGTTGG
This sequence comes from uncultured Candidatus Saccharibacteria bacterium, assembly GCA_964396015.1. Classification (GTDB taxonomy): domain Bacteria; phylum Patescibacteriota; class Saccharimonadia; order Saccharimonadales; family Saccharimonadaceae; genus Nanosyncoccus. The sequence goes on from CAYNBW010000037.1 coordinate 5,417, forward strand.
CCTTGGCTACGTTGGTATGCCCATTGCGGTAGAATTTGCGAAGCATGTGAAGGTCATCGGATTTGATATCAATGAAAAGCGTGTGAATGAGTATCGTAATGGTATCGATGCGACTAACGAGGTAGGCGAGGCTATCAAGAGTACAACGGTAGATTTTACAGCAGACCCAACCAGACTTAAGGAAGCAAAGTTCATCATTGTAGCAGTACCGACGCCTGTAAATGATGATACTACACCTGACCTGCGCCCAGTCGAAGGTGCATCTCGTACTGTAGGTCAGAACCTGACTCCTGGCTCCCTTGTTGTCTTTGAGTCCACGGTGTATCCGGGAGTCACTGAGGATATCTGTGTCCCGATTATCGAAAAGGAATCAGGCCTAAAGTGTGGTGTGGACTGGAAGATCGGATACAGCCCTGAACGTATTAATCCTGGCGACCGTGTACACACACTTACAACAATTCGCAAGGTCGTTTCCGGTATGGATGAGGAGTCTGCCCGTGAAATAAAAAAGGTGTATGATATTATCATTGAAGCTGGTACGTTTAGTGCTTCAAACATAAAAACTGCCGAAGCGGTGAAGGTTGTAGAAAACAGTCAAAGAGATATCAATATTGCATTTATGAATGAGATTGCTATGATTTGTGACAGGATGCATATTGATACTGATGAAGTGCTTGCTGGTATGAACACAAAATGGAATGCTCTTGGATTTCGTCCCGGACTTGTTGGCGGACATTGTATTGGTGTAGACCCGTACTACTTGACAAATGCTGCAGAAAAACTGGGTTATCACAGTCAGATCATTCTGAATGGACGGAAGGTAAATGATGGTATGGGGGCGTATGTAGCGGATGCTGCAATCAAGCAAATGATCGAGGCCGGGCTTGCACCCAAAAAGGCCAAGGTTATTATTCTCGGAATTACATTCAAAGAAAATTGTCCGGATACAAGAAATAGTAAAGTAAACGACATAATTAAGCGGTTAAAGGAGTATGAGATTATTCCTCTAGTTACCGATCCTTGGGCTGATCCAGTAATTGCAAAATATGAATATGGAGTAGATCTCATACCATTTGAAATGGCAAGAGATGCTGATTGCATTATTGTTGCAGTTGGACATAAAGAATTCAGGTCTCTTTCTATGCTCCAGTTGAAAGATTTATTCAAACCGGATTTGAGAGAGGATGAAAAAGTACTGATTGACGTTAAATCCTTATACCGAATGGATGAACTAAGAGCATCTGGACTGAGGTTTTGGAGACTTTAATATTCTATCGATTTAAGCTCTCCACGTCTAATCCCCGCAGCATGTTACATGATAAATCGCACTCAGAGGTGATACCATGCAACATGCTGCGAGGAGGGTTCATTTCGGTCGCTTAGAATAACAAGTTTCATAAAATGAAAGTGCAAGGACACATTCTGAATTCATATAACTACTCAGCAATCGTTAAGAATCATCATTAGGGCGAATAAAGTTCAGAAGTTGCTAAGCGTTGATAACGCGATTCTTCAATAATGGTTGGAATAGTCTAGAAAGGTCATAAAAATGTAGCAACGATTAAACGAAGAGAGGACAAAGCATGAGTAAAAGAGGGCTTGTCAGTGTAATTATACCGGTATACAACGTAAGACCTTATCTTAAAGAAGCCTTAGATAGCGTTGTCAACCAAACTTATAAGAAACTAGAAATACTTATTATTGATGATGGCTCTAGTGATGGTTCGGATGAAATATGTGATATCTATGCAAATAAAGACGAGCGAATAATTGTTATTCATCAAGAGAATAAGGGACTCAGCGCGGCGCGGAATAAAGGTCTCGAGTTGATGTCGGGAGAAACGGTTGTTTTCTTGGATTCAGATGATGCGTATCATCCTTGTTATGTTGAAAAAATGTTGGCGGAGTTTAACCGAAACAATATTGATATGGTAGTATGCAAATACTATGTTCATGAAACATTGGAGAAACTCAAATGTGTTGGACATGGGATGATGGTGGCACCATCAATAGAACAGGGGCTATACGATCGCATTTCCATTCTGCAAGCTCTTGCTGATGGTTCGCTAAACCATTCGGTTTGGAATAAACTGTATCGGGCTAGTCTTTGGTCTACCGTTAGATATCCAATTGGTCATGTCTATGAAGATAGAGATACAACATATAAAATTGCTAATGAGTGTAGAAAAGTTTGTGTTCTAAATGAGCCGTTGTATTATAGGCGAGAACGATCAGGAAGCATATCTAAAACATATTCTCAAAATAACATTAATGACTGGATAGAATCATTTTCTCATTTTGAAAAATTTATTATTCGTAATATACCGAGCGTTTTTTCTGAAGAACAGTTAGAAAACAGTCGGCGAATAAAAGTAAATCAACTAATCAACTTTTATGTTTTCTACTCTCAGAAAGAAAAATCCGATGGAAATGAGAAGAAAAAAGCTTTTGTCGATAAGATTAGAACACAAACAATTATTACTGGAAAATTGATAAGAATGAGAGGTAGCAGCCATTTCACAAGAATTTGTTATTGGATGATGGTCTATTGCCCTTTGTTGTTACGGGTGGTTTATCCCATGTTTCATAAGATTTGGTATTTAGCAAATAGAATAAGCATATATTGTTTGAATTGAAACAGGGTTAAGTGGGGATTTGCTTTATGGAGGTATAGTAAACGACATAAATAAATTTACTTTGTAATCATCTGGATAATGTGGTATA
>CAYNBW010000038.1:0-8011 GCA_964396015.1 uncultured Candidatus Saccharibacteria bacterium
TTGCCGGTTATTATTAAAGCCACAGATCTTCAAGGTAGTAATGGTATCTATATTGCTAAAACTCATGAAGCTGCAATTGAAGGTTTTCATGGAGCTATGGAAAAGACACATAGAGATTACTGCATTGTTGAGCAATATATCGAAGGCTATGAGTTTGGTGCGCAGGCATTTGTTTATCATGGAGAGGTCTTGTTTGTGATGCCTCATGGCGATGAGACCTATATGAGCCATACTGCTGTTCCTGTCGGGCATTATGTTCCATTCGAAGGTGACGAGAAGATCCATAAGCAGGCAGAAGAGGCTGTTAAGGGCGCAATTAGAGCACTTGGGTTGAATAATTGCGCAGTTAATGTGGACTTAATCCTTAAAGATGATACCGTATACCTTATTGAGCTTACAGGAAGAGTCGGGGCAAATTGCTTACCTGAGCTTACCCAGATTAATTTTGGTATAGAGTATTATAAGATGATTATTGCAATGGCTCTTGGTGAAAATCCTCTTGAACTGTGGGAGCAGCGAAGGGATAAAACAAAAGCTGGATTGGCAAAGATGATTCTGGAAACGGAAAAATCTGGCATTTTAGAGAGTATTGAATATAAAGGTAAAATTGAAGGCAATGTTCTTGAAGTAACATTCTTTAAGCATCCAGGTGATGAAATAAGAGTTTTTGAAAATTCTAATGATTGTGTCGGGCAGATTATTGTTCAGGCAGATACAATAGATGAATGCAATTTAAAATTACAGAATGTTTTGAATCAAATTGAAATGAAATTAGAATAATTAATCTGGCGATAAAGGAAGGGTCAGTATTACTATGGTGATAGAAACCATTTCGGAGCTAAGGGAAATCATTGCCTACGAAAAAGATAAGTATAAAATAAGACCATTCGACTATTTTACACAAGCACCAAAAGTTGCTATTTTCCGATATGTAAAGTTACTACGAAAGTGTGAGTTTTATAAAAATCGAGCTGTAAAATTGGGGGGGGGGGGGTATACTCGTTATTATTCAGCTTGTTACGTATAAGAAAAAATGCATTAGGCAAAAGATTAGGAATTGAGATAGGCGAATTCGCGTGCGGTAAAGGCCTTTTAATTTATCATGCGGGGTCAATAATAATAAATGGAGGATCCAATATTGGTGAAAACCTTAAACTACATGGCGGAAACTGTATTGGTAACAACGGGAAAGATTCCATGTGTCCAATTATTGGTGATGGAGTAGAAGTTGGCTATGGTGGTGTGGTTATTGGAAACGTGACATTGGGTAATAATATTAAAATTGCCGCAAACGCTACAGTTGTGAAGGATTGTTTATTTGATGGGGCTACTTTAGTTGGGACTCCCGCTAAAGTAGCAAAAAAGCAGTAATAAGAGATGATTGATATAAAGCAATAAGTTGAGGAATATAAATGAATAACCTTTGTTTGTTTACAAATGAATTTCCTTATGGAGATATGGAACCATATCTTGAAACGGAAATTGATTATTATAAATCATTTAAAAAAATTTTGATTTTTGCATTACAGTTGAGAAAAACAGATAAAGTCAAGAAAAAAACAATTCCTGGTAATATTAATCTCTATGATGTGGATTATGCGCCAAGGATAGTATATTTTCTTAATTCAATTACTGTATTGTTTGATGGTAATTTGTACAGAGAACTGGGTTATCTTAAGAAATCGAAAGGAATAACAATACGAAGGGTTATTGATTTATTTGTGTTTTTAAGCAGAGCCCATTATGAAGCTAGAATAATCGAACGAAAATGTAAGAGAGAAAGCTTTGAAAACTCTGTTTTTTATTCCTACAGATTTGAGTATCAACCATATGTAGCGTACTTAGTAAAAAAATATTATCAATTAGATGTTCCAATTGTTTCAAGAGCTCATCGTTATGATTTGTATGAGAATCTAAGAACCGATGGGTATATTCCGATGCGAAATATTCTTTTAGAATTAATCGATTACGTTTTTCCATGCTCACTTGATGGTAAAAACTACATTAATTCAACTAATCAGTTCTATCCGGATAAGGTGTTGGTAAAATACCTAGGGACAATAGATCACGGCATTCAAATAGGTAAAAGAACGCCGAATGTAATAAAAATAGTAAGCTGTTCGACTGTTCGGCCAGTAAAAAGAGTGAATCTAATTTTGGATGCCATTGAAAAAATAACAGATTATCAAGTTGAGTGGACGCATTTCGGGGACGGACCATTATTAGATGAATTAAAAGAAAGAAGTAAGACTTTGAACGAAAATATCGTAGTAAAATTTATGGGAAATATCCCCAATGAGAGACTGTTAAATTATTACAGGGATAGCTATTATGATATTTTTCTCAACGTAAGCACTTCAGAGGGGTTGCCCGTTTCAATAATGGAAGCTATGTCATTTGGAATTCCTTGTATAGCAACTGATGTAGGAGGAACGAAAGAAATAGTTGATCATACTATTAATGGAGTATTGCTTCATGAAGATTCATCTCCTGAAAGGATTAAAGATGCTATTCTTTCAATAGCCAACATGACAGAAGACATGTATGGCTTGTTAAGAGAAAATGCAAGGAAAAAGTGGGAAAAATGTTTTTCATCTGAAAGAAATTATAAGGATTTTTCCCAGTTCCTTTTCGACCTTAAATAGATGTATTTAGAAAATAGAGAATCAAGGGAAATCATTATGGCCAAGGTGTTAGAAAAACAAAGTAATATTAATGTCATTGTGCCAGTCTATAATGTTGAAGATTATTTGGAAAAGTGTATAGAGAGCCTGATTAATCAGAGCTATACCGATTATTGTATTACTTTGATAGATGATTGTTCAACTGATGGTAGTGGAAACATCTGCGATGTTTACCAAAATAGGTATCCTGATAAAGTAAGAGTGTTGCACAAAGAAACTAATCAGGGCCTTTCCGAAGCAAGGAATAGTGGAATCATGTTGTCGGAGTCTCCCTGGATAGTATTTGTTGATTCTGATGATTATGTATCAAAAGACTTTCTTCGTAATCTTTATGATACACAAAATAAGCATCAGTGCGATATGGTTGTATCACCTATATGTAAAGAATTTATAGATCAAAATGGAACAAGAACAAGACAGGAGGAGTCGTTCTTTAATCCAATAGTGTACAATCGGGATGACGCTTTGATTGAATTATGCTACGAAAAAAGATTTGGAAGCTATGCCGTTAGCAAGCTGATAAGAAGAGAAATGCTACTAAAAAATGCGTTTCCAAAGGGTAAACTGTTCGAAGATTCTTATACGATATATAAAGTGGTATTTGAATGTGAGAAAGTAGTGTGTATACCAAATCCTGGATATTATTATTTGCAAAGGACAGGAAGTATACAAAGAAGTCCCTTTTCAAAAAAACATTATGATTTAATTCTCGCATGTGATAGTATGCTTGGTTTTTTTCTGTCAAAGAACTTATCAAGCGAATTAATGTCTGCTGGGTGTTATAAATTGATTAAGTCTTGCAACATTACGTGTATTCATGCTATTGATTCTGGGAATATAGATGAAACCTATAAGGTATGTAAGAAATATATTAATAAATATCAAAACTATAAGTTGAGACTCAACAGGATGAGTATTAAAGAATTTATTTCTTTTAAAGCGCTAATGATAAACAAAACAGTCTATTTAGTGTTTTATTGGATTAATAAAGCTGTAAAGAAAAACAGATTGAAATAAGCTTGGCGATTGACTTAGACCAGCGCAAATAAGGATGGAACTAATGGTAAAAAGTAAAACACTTTATTTCTTGTTAGCAGAAATATTGGCATTTGTTATTATGCTGTTATGTAATGCCGACATACTAGTATCCATAATATTACTATTATGGCTTTTGATTGTGTGGTATGCACTCGAAGACATCAGTAATAGAATCTTTTTGTTTATGTATAGCGTTTCTTTCTTCAATTTCCTTTTGGGAAGAGAGATACTAGAACATATTTTCAAATATCAGGTCGAAGATTTTCCTGTTGATGTAGAAGCACACGCCAAAATAATGCTCCTTGTGAGTTTGCTGGTTTTATTTTCATCTTACCTGTTTTTTTCAAAGAAGAGTTTTAGGAGAAACGATAGTTCATCATCACTGTATTCTGTTAGAAATGTTATTAGCGTTAGAAGTATATCCTTGTATTTGTACTATTTTTCTATAGTTATAGCTATTGCCTATAATATTATTATGGGATATTTTACTTTGTCATTTGGATATTATGGGTCTTATACAGATGTAGCGTTAAGTTCTATTTATAACAATTTTTTGATTTTTTCGATAGAAAAAGTTAATCAAATGATGCCGGTTTTCCTAGCATTATTCTTAGCTACTGTACCAAGTTATAGTCAAACCAAAAGAGTTACCACCTTTTATTTCATTTACTTGATAACATCATTACTCAGCGGACAAAGGGCAACATTTGTTATTGGACTATTGTGGATTATTATCTATTATGTCTATAGGCATAATACTAGTGACGAGAGGTGGATTAATAAACAATTTGTTGGCGTAGGAGTTTTAATGTTACCTGTTGCCATTTTGTTGTTAAGTCTTCTCAGTCAAATTAGAGAAGGGAATGGTGTCAATTCAGTAGAACTAGTAATGGGTATTCCGAATTACTTCTACCAGCAAGGAGTAAGCGTTAATGTTATAAAAAGGTCATATGAATTTGCGTCAAGATTAAATAGTGATCATTTATATTCGATGTCTGTTATTACAGATGGAGTACTGGGAAGACTGTTTGGCTTCGCAAGATATGCTGGTAATTCGGCCGTTCACGCTCAGGAAGGTTATAGTCTGGCACATGCATTAAGTTATGTTATGTTGGGTGATGGATACTTGCTGGGAAGGGGAACCGGATCATCGTATATTGCTGAATTATACCATGATTTTAAGACTTGGGGCGTTGTGATAGGTAATATAATTTATGGATATGTTATTAGTAGATCATTATCAATAAAAATTAATAAGGTATACTTAAACGCAATGGCACTTTTAATTATTAGAGAAATATTATGGAGCCCTAGAGGAGGTTTCTCTGATTTTCTTCTTGTTTTACTGAAACCATTTACAATCTTAGCATTTTTAATAGTAATCGTCCTTGCACAGTTGCTAAAAAGCAAGTACAGCTATAAGGAAATAAATAATGGATAATGGTGTTATAAAATCTTCAGTTACTTGGTCTTTTTTTTCTGAGATAGCAGCAAAACTAATTTCACCGATCATTAATATTATATTAGCGCGTATATTACTTCCAAGTGATTTCGGTGTTGTTGCAGTTTGCAATATGGTAGTAAGTTTTGTTGATATTATTACAGATGCAGGCTTTGGAAAGTATTTAGTACAACATGAATTTGTTGATGATACGGAAAAAAATAATAGTGCCGTTGTAGCTTTTTGGACGAATTTGGCAGTTTCCATTTTTCTTTGGATTATTATTTTTTTCAATGCAAAAAGCATCTCTTCGCTGATGGGGAATGTAGAGTATTATAGAGTTCTGCCAATTGCATGTTTGCAGTTGATTTTTACATCTTTTAGTTCGATACAAATCGGGTTATTAAGAAGAGAGTTTTCATTTAAAAAGTTATTTTATGTAAGAATTGCTGTTTCATTTGTGCCCTTAATGATTACGCTTCCGATTGCTTTCATTTTTCGGAGCTATTGGTCACTTATTATTGGAAATCTATCAGCGGCTTTCATTAATTCCTTGCTACTAATTATCGTTTCAAAGTGGAAGCCTAGATTGTTTTATTCACTTGAACTATTAAAGAAAATGTTCAGTTACAGTGTGTGGTCAATTGCCGAAGCTTTAGCCCATTGGCTTATTTTTTGGGTGGATATTTTTATAGTTGGAAAAATGTTTGATGACTATTATTTGGGTATATATAAAAACTGCTCAAATATGATTTTTTCATTAATGTCAATGGTAATATCTGCAATAACTCCAGTCATGTTTTCTGTATTGTCACGAGAACAAAATACGCCCAAATTTAGGACATCATTTTTAGCATTTGAGAAGAATGTAATGTATGTTGTTCTTCCTATTGGAATTGGGATCTTCTTCTATCGCCGTTTAGCAACGCTTCTTCTTTTTGGGGCTAGATGGGAAGATGGGATAGAAGTTGTTGGGTGTTGGGCACTGATGATGATGGTAAGCATTTTGGTATACAACCTCCCAGCTGAAGCGTTAAAAGCAGGTGGGCATCCTGAATTATTGTTTGCTTACCAGATTGCATATGTAGCAGTTCTTATTCCAATATGTATTATTTCTGCCAAGGTAAGTTTTAGCTGTTTCGTTATTGCAAGAACTATAAGTATTCTGGTACAAGTAATTCTATTTATTTTCCTTTTGAACAAATATATCAATTGTTCATTGAAACAATTTCTTAAAGAAGTGAAAAATCCTATGGTTTGTGGAGCAATTGTTCTGGCTGCTTGTATACTTGCTAGTTTTATTCCAACCGAACATTTTTATGTAAGCAGTTTTTTCCAGATTATAATTATTGCAGCAGTGTATATGTTTAGTATTCTTTTGCTCTTCAAGGATGATGCAACATTCTTCTTGAATTTTTTTAGAAGAAGACATAAATAGAACATGTATTGTTATGCGTATATAGTAAAAAATGTTAAATCGTGTTATGTCAAAAAAGGGAAGGAGTAAGAATAGATTTGTGTTCAAATGTATTCAAGAAATGATATGAAAACAATATGGATTGTAGGGCAAGCAGGACCTATTGAAGGAGAAAACTGGAGAGACTATCGAAATAATCAATTTGGTAAATACCTCTCTGAAAAATGTGGGTATAACGTAATTTGGTGGACAAGCAATTTTTCTCATCATTTTAAAAAATATCGTTCAGATGGTTGGAAGGACATTCCTGTAAATTCGAATTATATAATCCGTTTAGTTCCTTCTACTAGTTATAAAAAGAATTTTAGCATTGGGAGATTTAGATGTATAAGTTCATTTGCTCACAATGCAGGTTTGAAATTTGAAACAGAGGAAAAACCGGACTTAATAATAGGAAATTGTGTGATGACTAAGGGATATCCCATTTTTCCTTATGCTAAAAAACATGATATTCCAATAATAGTAGATCAAGGCGATATATGGCCTGAATTTATAGAGAAGAATTTAGGCTTTTTTTCTAAAGTCGGGCACCTATTATTTATTCCGATATATAGAAGTAGAAAAAAGAATTATTATAATGCTAGTGCCTATATTGCCTTAGGGAAGAATTATCTTGATTTTGCAAGGAACGTTTCAAGTAATGGAAAAGAAAAGCCATATGCATTAGTATATAACGGAATAGATGTAGTGAAGTTTCGGGATATGGCAGAGAACACAATTGATAATAGATTACAATTGTTAATTGACAAGAAAGATAAAGAGAGATTGTGTATCTTTGCAGGTACTTTTGGTCCATCTTATGATATTGATACTGTATTGAAGTGTGCAGAAAGATTATATAACGAAAAACGACCAATAAAGTTTTTATTCGCAGGAAGCGGACCTAAACAGGTTGAAATTGAAAGTGTTGCACAAAAATGTAATAATGTCATCTTTTTGGGCTCATTGAAGCCGGAGCAATTAGTTCCAATATATTGTTTATGCGATATTGGATTATGTACATACACTTCCAAATCTAATGTAGATATGCCAGATAAGTTTTATGATTATACCGCCGCAGGATTAGCCATTATTAATTCTTTGACGGAAGAAGTGGCCCAGCATATAGATAACTCAAAAGTAGGTTATAATTATATTGCTAATAATGAAGATGATCTGTATAAAAAGATAAGAGATATTACAGATAATGAAATGTTGTTACAAGAAATGAAGGACAATTCAGCAAATTTAGGAAAGCAATTTGATATGAATATTCAAAATGCTAAGCTACATGAGTGTATTAAAAAAGTGATCAAATAGACCTTACTTTCCTGAGGAATTCCGACTAAATGGTATTCCGACTCAAAAATGAACTTGCGAAATGAGCTAAAA
>CAYNBW010000039.1:0-7974 GCA_964396015.1 uncultured Candidatus Saccharibacteria bacterium
AGGAACATGTTTGTGTGCCGCGGCATGATAAACCTGCTCAGGATGGAACTCTTGAAACACTTTTTCTAATCTCGAATAATCCCGTACCGAGCCAATAATAGTCTGCAAATTCAATTCCGGATAATCACGAAACAGCTCCTGCTGAATTTCATAGGCATTGTTCTCATATATATCAAATATGATCAAAAGTTCTGGTCCCGCCTTTGCTATTTGACGACATAATTCAGAACCAATAGAACCACCACCACCGGTTACCAAAATCACCTTGCCAGTAATGCTATCAATGATCTCATCGTTATTCACCACAATCTGATCGCGACCCAAAAAATCCTCATATTTAATCGGACGGATCTGCGACACGATATCGTTCATATCCTGATCCATCGTCAAATAAATCGATGGTAGTATTTTTATTTCGCATTTTGTTTTCTGGCATTCAGACACAATCTTCGCAATCTCTTCCTTACTTGCGGAAGGTATCGCAATGATGATTTGTTCTATTTTGTACTTTTCTACATTTTTTACAATCGTCCACCTATTACCAACAATTGGTATTCCTCTGATACGTGCACCTACTTTGTTCCTATTATCATCGACAATACATCGCACATAAACATCATTATGTCTAGCGCTACGCCCTATCTCGTCAATCAATATCCGTGCCGCTTCGCCACCACCAACAATCATAGTGTTTTTAGAACGATTCTTACCAAAAAAGCCATGCAAAAGGACACGACCTATACGATAGGAATATCGTATCCCACAGGTAAAGAAGAATAAAAGCGCTGGAAAAATAAACCAAAAACTCCTCGGCATCGGCAAAGACATCGCATGTTTGTACAAAAATATAATCAAACTCGACAAGGCACAAGGGCAAAAGTTCGAGCAGTTTCTCATCCAAATCGTCAATCGCCTCCGGGACAACGGCGCCACTGTTATGGAACTCACCCACCTCCATCTTTTCGTCGCCCAAGGCACCCAATACTACCGCTACGAAGTCGGCAAAAAATTCGGGCCCGTAGAAGTCAGCGTTATCAAGCCCTCCACCCCTTACGACGAGCAAAGCTGGCGCCAAATCTACAACTATCCGTTGACCGACGAACAGGTCGCGAAAATCACCTCCGTCCTCGAGAGCGCCGCGAAAGAGCTTGGTTTCTGGTACGCCGACCAGCTAGACGAAGGCGACGAGGTCATCGAAAACCGCCTCTCCCAAGTCACATACTCTGCCCTCGGGCAAAAGGCCACCACCTCCGAAAAATACGACTGGGACCCCGATTGCAAAAAGCGCAAGAAAATCGTCGCCCTCGCCAAAGAAAAGGCTCCTGAGTTCGACTACGAAATCGGCGGCACCACGTCCATCAACGCTTTCACCCCTGGCATGAACAAAAAGTTCGGCATGACCCACCTCCTAGACGAGCTCAACGTCGACAAGTCCGACGTCCTCTACTTCGGCGACATGACCCAGCCCGGTGGCAACGATTACCCTGTCGTTCAAATGGGCATCGACACCATCACCGTCCGTTCTCACGAAGATACCGCTTATGCCTTGCGCGGAATCCTAGGTGTGATATAATAATAGTATGAAAATCTTAGTAGTGGGCAACGTCATCAAGGACGTTTATCTAAATATCGATGAAAGAACCGAAAACTTAGAAAAGGACAACACCGGCACCGACTGGCTCGACCTCAGTTTCAACGCCACCGAGCACCACTTTTTCAACCGCACCAGCAATTTCGGCGGCGCCGCCATCACTCTAGAAGTTCTCCAAAAAATGGATCTTCCGACCACTATTTCCGAGACCGACTTTCATTTTGACGCCACCGGCCCCGTTCCTACTGCCCCTGTTGCTACCCACCGTTACATCTTGACGACAGACGCCGGCGTCACCTATTTCACCCCCACGAGCGCCGAAAAGTCCCTCTTTACCACCCCTACCGAGCCCATCGATTACCTCTATATCGACCGTTCCGCCAACCTCACCTCTAGCGTCGTCGACCGCATCAACGCCTACCTCAGTTACGCCAAAACCACCAAACTCATCCTTTACTTAAGAGACCAAGACAACCTCATCTTAACCGGCCTCATCCGCCGCGCCAACCTCATTTTCCTCGAGGAAAGCTCGAAAAAGCCGGAATATCAAACCGCGCTAGCAAAGCCCACCAGCGCCCTCAAAGATTTCCCCAAAGACCGCATCATCACCATCGCCGAAGACCATCTCTCTTACCAAAACATCCGCGAAGACGTTTCCATCGAAAGCATCCACACCCTCACCCACCTCAGCGCCTACTCTATCATCAGTGCCACCATCCTCGGTGGCTTCATCCTCGGCAAAACCGTCGAATACAGCCTTCGCATGGCCCGCATTAACGTCGAACATTCGACCCTTAATTCTACTCTAAACTACGCCGAACTCGAAGACCGTGTCCTCCACGCTTCCACCGACAACCTCGAATTAATCGCCAAAAATCTCATGCTAAAAGGCAAAGGCATCCTCGCCGCCGACGAATCCGGTGGCTCCATCAAAAAGCAATTTGACAGCCTCCGTATCCCCAACGATTTCAAACATCGCCACAATTACCGCGACATTTTCCTCACCCTCGACCACCTCGACCACTACGTCAGCGGCGTCATCCTCTTCGACGAAACCGCCCGCGACCACACTTCCGCCGGCCAAACTTACCCCGACTACCTCATTAGCCACCGTATCATCCCCGGCATCAAAGTCGACCAAGGCCTCGTCCCATTCAATCATTCCACCGAAACCTACACCGACGGCCTCGATTCTCTCCCCGCCCGCCTGCGCGAATATTACCAAATGGGGCTCCGTTTCGCCAAATGGCGCGCCTGTTTCAACATCACCCTCGCCGAAGATGGCAAAATCCTCACCCCCACCATCGACGCCATCCGCGAAAACTGCCGTCGCCTCGCCGAATACGCCAAAAACTGCCAAACTTTCGGCCTCGTCCCCATCGTCGAACCAGAAGTCTCCTATTCCGGTAACTACCCCCTAGAACTCTGCGCTGTAGTCACCAGCACTGTCCTCGATAATCTTTTCGAGGCCCTCCGCGCCTACGAGGTCAATCTCAAAGCTTGCATTCTAAAATGCAACATGGTTCTCGCCGGCGCAGATTACGACGAACCCTCCACCCCCGACGAGGTCGCCCGCGCCACTTCCGAAGTCCTTCGCGCCCACGTACCCGAGGATCTCGCCGGTGTCGTCTTCCTCTCTGGCGGTCAAACCCCCGAACAAGCCACTGACAACCTCGCCGCCATTGTCAAAACCGGCCCCTACCCCTGGCCTATTTCCTTCTCTTTCGCTCGCGCCCTCAAGAATCCCGCCCTCCACGCTTGGGCCGGCAACCAAAGCAACCTCGAAAAAGCCCGCCAAGCTTTCCTCGACAGGCTCATCGCCAACACCGAAGTGTTGTAATTATTCTTTAGCTTCGGCAGCTTCAGCCTCAGGCTTAGCACCATTATCAGCCGGTACATCCGCCGCTTCAACCTCAGGCTTTTCGTTCTCGGCTTCTCGCGCCGCCGCTTCCGCCGCCGGGTCATAAAGCGATGCCACCACCTGCTCTGCACTCAGCTCCTTATCGGCAATCTCCACCCCCTCTGGCAACTTAATATCAGACAGCACAATTTTATCATCCACATCTTTCATCGCGGACGCATCCACCTCGAGCTCCTTCGGCAAATCCGCCGGCTTCGCCTTTACGTCAATTTCCTCCATCGCCTGCGTCATCGCAAAGTGATAGATTTTCGACGCCTCCGACGCTTCAAAGTTCACAATTACGATTGGCGTCGTCGCCACCACCGCCTCGTCAGCCGACACCGCCTGAAACTCCACGTTGATAATCTTCCGCGTCACCGGATCCAGTTGCACATCCTTCACAATCGCCAACTGTTGCTTCCCCGCAATGTCGAGGTCAATCGGCGAGTGGTAGCCCGCACCAGACAGCACCTTCTCCGTCGCCACATATTCCGACTTCGCCAAAGTCGGTTCAATATCGCCATACACCACCGACGGAATCATCCCTTCCGCCCGTAGCCCTTTCAATTTCTTACCTGTTATCTCACGCTTCTCGAGCGTCAACTTATACTCAGCCATTTTATTTCCTTTTTCTACTTTACTTCCCTTTATTTTACCACCAAACCCCCATAAAGTAAAGCGTAACCGCCATCAGTATTACGCCAAACCCGCCAGCCATTCCACCAAATTCACACACTTTATCCCGTTTATGTCTCCTCCCGCCCAAGCATCCAGTACCAACATATATTTTGCGTAATTATCTCGTATCAGCGCTAGCGGTTTTATCTCCCTATTCAAAGTCTCCTCATTATCTACGTTCTTAGATACTTGATAATATTCCAGCTCTCCCTGTTTCTTCGCCACAAAATCCACTTCCAAATTATCATACTTCCCCACCTGCACCTCATACTGCCTCCGCAAAAGCTCCAAATACACCGCATTCTCAATCAATTGCCCAATGTCTTGTCGTGCATCCCGCCCCAGTAGGTAGTTCCTTAGCCCCGTATCCGCCGTGAAATATTTATACCCCGTCGCAAGCAGTTCTCTCCCCCTCACGTCATATCTATCCGCCCGATAAATCAAAAAGCACTCAAGTAACGCCTGCACATAACTCTCTACCGTATAAAAACTCACTCTCATCCCACCCGCCCCGTTGAGCATATCTACAATTTTCTTCGTACTAATCGGCTGCCCCACATTATCCAGCACAAACTTCGCCACCCGCTCAAGCAACGTCCTATCTGTCACATTATGCCGTGCCATCACATCCTTGTACACAATCGTCCCCATAATATTTTCGAGATACTCATGTATCCTCACGCCATCCGGTACCTTCGCCCCCTCACGCTCCTCGTAATAACTCAGCGTCTGTGGCAACCCACCATATTCCAAATAGTCATAAAACACTTGATCAAGATTTACCTTCCGCTTCAACGCCTCCCCATCCTCTATCTCTGGATACAGCCCCCTCAAATACTCCCGAAAAGACAGCGGCAACATATGAATCTCCACATACCGCCCCGACAGTAGCGTCGCCAACTCCCCCGACAAAAGATACGCATTCGACCCTGTTATATATACATCAACATTCTCCCGAAGTCTCAGCCCATTCACCGCCTTCTGAAACTCCGGCACCATCTGCACCTCATCCAGAAACACATACGTCACCCTCTCATTCGCTACACGCGCCATCACATAGTCATACAACTCCTTCGCATCCTTAAAATCATACGTCGGATCATCAAAATTAACCTGCACTATTTGCTCATCTTTCACCCCCTGACTCCGCAAATACTCTTGAAACAGCAAAAACAGCGTCGACTTTCCTGACCGCCTTAGCCCCGTCACCACCTTTATCAAGTCTCTATCCGAAAACCCCTTCAACCTTTCCAGATATTCCGGTCTTTGTATTAACTTCTTCATCTCGCGCTCCTTCCCTTTCCCCCATTTTACCACACCCCACCCCCAAAGTCAAGTTTTTCACCATTTCCTCAAAAACTTCCCATTTTTCCCCACTTTTTTACCAAAATCTCAAAAACTATGGCCACCTTATTCATAATACGTCCACATTCTCGGGACTCACGCCACACGAGCCTTAACGTCCGCAGAATTTACCCCTACCGCCAATTTCAGCCCAAACAGACAAAATTGGCAGCATCCCCCACTACGAAGTCCGGACGCACCGGACGTAGAACCCGTTGGCGCGATTGATGCCGTTGCTGGTGCCCAGACCACCACTGGAGTAATTCAGGATGTAACGATCGGTATTATTGTAATCCGTAGCCGACCACCAGCCCCCGTACGTAGACGCGAAGATGTGGGAGCCATAGTTGTAGTACCCGCCATAAACTGGGTTAAAGGCGTCTTTGTAGGAAGTTATGCCGTTAATACTACCGGCAGCAGATGAGTTACCTGTTGGGAGTTTCCAGCCTTTGGGACAAATATCGTAGGTTGCATTAGTATAGCTAGCTGTGCCGGTGATAGTACCAGCCGTAGCGCCAGCATAGTTATACCAGACAGTAGGATTGCCGTTGCCATCAGTGCCTTCTTGCATACATTGGTAGGAAGAGTTGCTTGTACCCAGTGGACTACCCTTACAAACCGAATTATTTTCTAGACTCTTCCAAGCTACTGGAGAAACACTCATATTAGAGTTAATGCCGTAAGGCGAAGCATCAGTGTAAGCACTAGCAACATTGGAAGTAGTACTGCTAAGAGTGGTACCAGTAAAGCGAAGGTTACTCGTCATCCAGCAGGCGCCGTTGATGTAACGGATAGTATATTCTTTATCGTCACGGACGTCGCGGACGGTGACGGGGGCGGAGGAGGCAGCAGACTGGCACGCGGAGGCGGTGTAGTCTTGCATGCTGGGGGCTGGAGTATCTGGGATGTTGGTTCCGTCTAGGACCCATGGGTCGGTAGCGGTGCCAGAGCCACTGGCGATTTCGGCGCCGGGATTAAGAGAAACGGCCGGACGAACACCATAAGAAGCGCTCGACACGTTGCTGACGCTGGGGTACCCGCCCGAGGTCACGTAGTACCCGACGACACTCCCGCTCGAGCCCCGGCTGCCCGGTGAGAGCAGCCAGAAGTGCGACCCGGAGCGCAGGAAAGAATTAGCATGATAATTACCAGAATAGCTACTGCCTGCGCCCGACCCAGCCAAAATTGCCTCGTCCACAGTTAAGAGCGCTACTGGATACGACAATTGCTTGTTGCCATCGGATGCTGAACTCGTAGTATAGAGATCTACTATGTTCCGTGCACAAGTTAGAGTGGGTTTATTAGAGGCATTACGACGGACAGAGGCGTTAAAGTATGCCGTAGCGCTAGAAGTTTGGTATGGAACAATACTAGTCAGTGCAGCGCCACCAGTAGAACCTGAGTAAACTACTCTGTCATTGCAATAACCGGCACTGGGTTCTAGTTTGCTAGTATAAGCTGTCATATTATTTGCATACCATGTATTTTCTAGATAGGTTTTCATCGGAGAATTAGTGAAGTTTATACTATAATTAGTATTGCTGCCAAATACTGTATCTATGCTGGTGCTAGAGGTGGTGCTACGTATACTATTATTAAATGTATAACCTACATCTACAATATAACCTTGGTAGCTCGTCCCGAATGCGTTCGTGTCAACTTGCGCATTGGTAGTAGCGTTGGCACAAGAGCCAGCCGTAGTTGCGCCGTAAGTACCGTTATATATCATCTTTACGCCACCAGAGCCAGTGGTGCGGACGATGCGCCAGCAGGTATTGTTCGCAAGTTTAACATAATTGGGCCAAGCTTTACCGTCGCCGTCTGAGCCGTATGAGCCGGTGGTTTGGTCTAGGATGCCACGGTAGAAATAGATGGGATAGTCATTGCTGGCATCGCTAGAAGTGCCATATATGCTCGCGTCATAAGTATACACGCCAGAGTTTGCTTGCGTAATTGTGTCTGTGAGATTTACATTGTTAGCCGCTAGCGTGCCTTTGCTCATGCTAGCGACGACGTCATATAGGGCTTGACCAGTATAATCAATGTCTTTTTCCCACATGGCGTAGAGAGTAGCGAGGTTCTGGGTGGTTTGGTTGATGGGGTACTGGTCGCCGGGTTGGTAGGTAGTGCCGGTGCAGGCGTTAGTACCATCTGCGCCAGTACTGGTGGTGCACCAACCTTGGAAAGTGTAGCCCTCACGAGTGGGGATGGTGCTGGAGAGGGTGATATAGAGTTGATCGGTTTTGTTCTCTACTGATGCTGGAATATCACTAGAAGCGGAACTCTCATCAGTATAGGATACGGAATAGTCTATTTGGTTGCCTACTGCGGTAATAATGAAAGTATTAGTATAGTTACCAGCATCCTGAGTATATTGGAGACGTGCAGCTAAATCTATAGTATAGTTATCTACGGCATCAGGGCAAGTGTTGCTACCGTTGCTTTGACCATTGGCGCAGTT
>CAYNBW010000040.1:0-7816 GCA_964396015.1 uncultured Candidatus Saccharibacteria bacterium
AAAATGCGAAAAAAGAAAAAAATCTGAGTTTTTGTTATAATATATTTATATGAGGGTTTTGGGAATTGATCCGGGAATTGGAATTTGTGGGTTTGGACTGATTGAGGCGGGGCGGGGGCTGAAGATGCGGGCGCTGGATTTTGGGGCGGTGACGACGAAGGTGGATGCGCCGATGAGTGAGCGGCTTTTGGAGCTGTACGAGTCGCTCGTGGAAGTGTTTCGTGAGACAAAGCCGGAGGTGGTGGCGATTGAGAAGCTGTTTTTCTCGAAGAATATTACGACGGGGATCGCGGTAGCAGAGGCGCGGGGAGTGATTTTGTTGGTTTGCGAGCAGAAGAGGGCAAAAGTGCGGGAGTATACGCCGAACGAGATAAAGCGAACTTTGACGGGATATGGGGCGGCGACCAAGACGCAGATGGAGGAGATGGTGCGAGTGCAACTGGGGTTGGCGCAGAAGCCAAAGCCGGATGACGCAGCAGATGCGCTGGCGGCGGCGATTACCTGTGGATTTTTGTACCGAGAAGATGATATAATAGAAGTAGATAAATTTTCGAATAGTAGGCGAGTATGATTTCACATATTAGAGGGAAAATTGAGGAAAAGTTTGGTAATTCACTGATTGTGGATGTGAATGGGGTGGGGTATGAGATGATGGTGACGATGCCGGATTTTGAGGCGGTGGGGATGGGGGAGGAGTGGAAGTTCTATACGTTTCATGCGGTGAGGGAGAATAGTGAGGAGCTGTATGGGTTTTCGAGTCTGGCGGCGAAGAAGATTTTTGAGATGCTGATTTCGGTGCAGGGGGTGGGGCCAAAGGCGGCGATGGCGATTTTGTCGCTGGCGGAGGCGGAAGAAGTGCGAAATGCGATTGCGAATGCGGATAGTGGGTTTGTGGCGAAGGCGTCGGGGGTAGGTAAAAAGACGGCGGAGCGGGTGATTGTGGATTTGCGCGATAAGGTGGGGATACCGTCGCGATATGGGGCGACAGAGGTGAAGTTTGGTAAAGCGGTTTCGAATGAGCCGGACGAGGCGCTGGATGCTTTGATTGCGCTGGGATTTCCGCTCAAGGAAGCGGCGGCGGCGCTCGAGAAGGTGGATGCAGATTTGCCGGTGGAGGAACGGGTGCGGATTGCGCTAAAAAATGGTTGAACTTTTTTATAATGTATGATATAATAGGGAGTAATTGTAAGTAAAAAGGTTTAATATGAGTTTTTCTATCTTAAAGCAAATTGGCGACGCGCAGAAGAAGAAAGCGGTGGTGGATGTGCGTTCTGGGGATACTGTGAAGGTGACTCAGAAAATTAAAGAAGGTGATAAGTTTCGCTTGCAGGTATTTGAAGGGGTGGTAATTCGGGCGGATCGGAAAGAATCGCATACAGCGCGGATTGTGGTGAGGAAGGTGACTTCGGGCGTGGGAGTAGAGAAGTCGTTTTTGTTACATTCGCCGTTGGTGGAAAAAATTGAGATTACGAAGCGGAGTAAGGTGCGCCGGAATAATTTGTCGTATCTACGCGAGCGGTCTGGTAAGTCGGCGCGGCTTACGGGCAAGGATTTTGACCGGGCGGCGGTGAACGATGTGACGGTGGAAGAACCAGAGGCGCAGGGGGAGGGAGCTAAGGCGGAGGAGGTCGCCGAAGCGACGGCGGAGGAAGTGAAAGCGACTGAAGCCGAAGCTACGCAGGCTTAATGGCGATACTCGGAATAGATGAGGTGGGGCGCGGACCCTTGGCGGGTCCGCTTGTTGTGGGTGCGGTGATTTTGCCAGAGAATAAGGATTATCTTGCGTGGGTGGATGAGTTGAAAGATTCCAAGCAACTATCTGAGCGGAAACGTGAGCGGTTAAGCGAAGTGATTTTGGAAGAGGCGCCAGCGCATGGTCTGGGATGGGTGTGGGCTGATGAATTGAACCGAATTGGGATGGCGGAGGGGTTGAGGTTGGCGACGCGAAGAGCGGTGGAGCAGACACGAGAGCGGAACGTGGCGTTCAGCGAAATTGTGATTGATGGTAATATTAACTTTCTGGAAGATACGACATTGGGGGAATATACGACAACGGTGGTGAAGGGCGACAATCTGATTAAAGAGGTGTCGGCGGCGTCGATTATTGCAAAAGTGGCGCGAGACAGGTATATGTCGGAAGAGTCGGACCACCACTTTCCGCAATATGGATTTGCCCAGCATAAAGGGTATGGGACGCCACAGCATTTGCGGGCACTCAAGGAATATGGAATATGCGGTGAACACAGACTATTTTGCAAGCCGGTGGCGCGAGCGGCGGGGAGGGTGGTGACACATCCGGAGAGAAAATATTGCAAGAATACAACGAAAATTGGTAATAGGGGCGAGGAAGTGGTGCGGAAGTATTTGCAATGTCGGCAGCATCATCAAATTTTGATGCATAATTTTAAGACGAAGTATTGCGAGATTGATATAGTTTCGCTTAAGGGGAATAAAATTTATTTTACGGAAGTGAAGACGCGGAAAAATAATAATGGGCTTCTGGCGGTTACGCCGAAGAAGTTGGAGCAAATGGCGTTTGCGGTACAAGTGTTTTTGGATCG
Organism: uncultured Candidatus Saccharibacteria bacterium; assembly: GCA_964396015.1. Lineage (GTDB taxonomy): Bacteria > Patescibacteriota > Saccharimonadia > Saccharimonadales > Saccharimonadaceae > Nanosyncoccus. Next base: position 2,562 of record CAYNBW010000040.1, read on the forward strand.
ACATACATCGTACCGTGAGTACGATCCGGTGTTGGCAGTGGCGACAGTGAATGGTAAATATAAAATCATAGATTGGTTTTCGTTGGATGCATTGATGGCGGCAACGCAGGATGACGAGGAGGATGGCGAAGATGATTATGATTATCTAGATGCGCCATTTTGATGTATAATAATATATATGGAGGAAGAAAAGCGCAAAGAGAACAGAACAGCTGAGCAGGGTTTGACGGCGGAGGCGGCGGATCGTGGCTTGGGTGTAGTGAATCAGGGGCAGGGGTTTAGCGCGGTTTCGGCGGAGGCGATGAAGTTTTTGGAGTCCTCGGAGGAGAAAAAAGAGGATGAAGGTGAGCGGCAAGAGTTTATTTTGACGAGGGACACTTTGGCGAAAAGGCCGGTGGAGTTTGGGCCGACAAAGGAGCTACCGAAGAAGCGGGAGGGGATTAACAAGAAGTTAGTGTTTGGACTTTTGGGGGCGATAGGGGTGTTATTTGTGGTGGTAATAGGAGTACTGGTGGCGGTAGGGGTGCAGAATAACCGAGAGGTGTCGCTGGGGGCAGAAGATGAAGAGCCATTTTTGCCGTCGGGGGCGGCAATCGCAGTGGTGAATGGTGAGGTAATCAAATATCGAGCAGCAAATATCGTAGATGGGATACATGCGATTATAGATGAGGAAGGGATATATGAATCGAGAACAGATGGAGAGGTGGTGTTTTTGGTGATCAATGGAGGGATTTTGACAATTAAGGCGGATGTGAAAATTATTAAGGGCAGCGATGAGAATTCTGGTGGTATCACTGATGACGAATTGACAGAGAAAGACCTGAGCGTCTATGGGATGAATTCGGCGATTGTGGTGGTGGGGGAAAAATCGGAGGTATCGATTGAGGGGGCGACGATAGAGGTGGATGCGCCAGGGGCGTATGGGGTGGTGGCGGTAGAAAATCAGAGCGTGAAGCTTGATAATACAACTATTACGATACGGGGGAATGGGGCGTCGGGTTTGGCGGAAAGATTTGGGGGGAAGATAGAGCTTGGTGGAAATGTAACAATTAACGAAAAAGGAAGCCTCGGTAATTAGACGTTGAAGCGGAAGTTCACGATGTCGCCATCTTGCATGACGTAAGTTTTGCCTTCTAGGCGGAGTTTGCCGGCGGCTTTGACGGCTTGTTCGGAGCCGTATTTGACGAGATCGCTGTAGCTCATGATTTCGGCGGCGATGAAACCGCGTTCGAAGTCGGTATGAATAGTACCGGCGGCTTGGGGAGCGGTGGAGCCTTTATGAATAGTCCAGGCGCGACATTCTTTCTTGCCGGCGGTGAGAAATGATTGGAGACCCAGTGTGTCGTAGGCAGCTTTGATAAGTTCTTCTAGAGCGTCGTGTTCGACGCCGTAACTTTGGAGGAATTCGTGGCGCTCCGCACGGGACATACTGGACATTTCCTCCTCGAGCTTAGCATTGACAAAAATGGCTTTATGTGGTATAATAAGGTTATGGAGTTGTTTTTGCAACTCTTTATCTTGGAGGCCTTGCTCGTCGACGTTGAACATATAGATGACGGGTTTGTCGGTGAGATAGGGGATGTTTTCGTCCTCGGGGGATTTTTTGCGTTTTTCGGCGATTTTGGCGCGGGTCTCTTCGTCGGCGAGCTGTAATTCTAGATTGATGATGTCGATGTCGTCTTTGGCTTGGGCGACGATGTCTTCGACGAGCTTTTGGTCGGCGCGGAGGATATCGTCGTTTTTGAAGGCGCGGACGACGTGACAGATGGCCTGACATTCGCGGATGTGGGCGAGGAATTTGTTGCCTAACCCTTCGCCTTTTGATGCGCCTTGGACCAGGCCGGCAATGTCAACAAATTCGACGGTGGCGGGGACGACTTTGTTGGTTTCGTACATTGCTGCTAGGTGGTCTAGGCGTTCATCTGGGACGGGAACGATGCCGACGTTTGGCTCGATGGTGGCAAAAGGATAGTTGGCGGCGAGTGCGCCAGCGTTGGTGAGGGCGTTAAATAGTGTGGATTTACCAACATTAGGTAAACCAACGATCCCAATTTTTAGATTCATTATAGATACGATTATAACACAAAATGCGCTATAATGGAACTGATTAAAATGGATAGTTTTAGAAGAGCTTTTGGAGGGCGGCGCGTTGGAAGGCGATGGTGCGGCGGTGCTTTCTAGCGGCGGTGATGGCGGCTTCGAGCTGGGTGCGGTCGGCGCCGATTTGGACGAGTTTTTCGAGGAGTGCTTTTGCGGGTGGGAATTCGTTTTCTTCGGAGATGCCGGCGTAAAGGGCGGTGAAGTAGGTGGACAAAATCTCGACGGGAGCGTAGTTTTCGGTGGTGATTTCGGCGTCGGCTTCGGCGGCTTTGATGAATTGATTGAAATGTTTGACGAGATAGTTAAGGATATATTCGCCGACACCGAGGCTGTGGGGGTTTAAGAGGAGCTTTTCCATGACGCTAAAGCGGGTGTAGCCGGTGATTTTGCCTTCGGGTTTTATGAGCTCGTCGAGGACGCGCTTGGCGTCTTCGGTGGTCTCGGGGTAGGTGAGGTAGAAATAGTAATCGGAGGGCTCGCGCCAGGCGAGGATTTTGTTGAACTGCTCTTTGGAACTGAGGTTTTTGAGGGACTCGGTAAAGACGCGATGCTCGACGTGGTAACTGGGGCTGGGGTGGTTCGGGGCAAATTCGGAGAAGAAGGCTTTGATTTCGCGGTTACGCGTGGTGAGATCCTCCAGCGACATGACGAAGCCGAGGGCGTCCTCGAATATTTTGGTGGTGGCGGGGTCTTTGAACTCAAACTCGCCGTAGTGGCGAAGGGGCCAAGTGCTACCGATGCGAGGCCAGTAGGCTTGATAGACGAGGTCGCGGAACTTCTTTTGCTTGTCTTTGTCTTCGGAGAGGTAGCGCCAAGCGGAATTGATGATTTCGCCGGCTATGGCGAAACAAGCGGCGGTCTCGGTGCTGTTTTCGTCGTCCATGGGCAGGTTTTCGACGACGTGGACGGCGGCGGGGAGGACGTCGGTCAAGGGCCAAATGTCTTCGTGCCAGATGTAGTTGGTGAAGTAGTAAGCGATAGAGCGGGCGTTTTGGCGGAGAGCATCGGGGGTCATTTCGAGAATTTGGCGGTGGATGCTGTGGCGATCGTCTTCTGGGAGGTTAGCGAATATGGGGTAGAAAAAGAACGAGGCGAAACTGTCGTCGCTGGTGTCGTCGAGATTGGTGGTACTAATATCGATGCGAGCGATTTGGTCGAAAAGATTGATGATGGGTTCTTCTAAGAGGTCGATTAAAAGTTCGTAAAGGTTGGTGGCGGGGCTTTTTAGGAACTTATCAAAGAAGTAATGAAGATCGGTCCAGCCGAGGCGGCTAGCGAGGTAGCGAAGGCGGTATTTGGCGATGGCGCGGATGCCGACGCGAAGGCGGTCGTCGCTAAAGTTGAATGATTCGTGGTTGGCATAGGATGAGATGTTGAGAGCGTCCTGGTATTCGTCGATGGTAAAACGAAGCACGCCGAAATTGTCGTCGAGAGTTTCGAGGGCTTCGATGTAGGCTTGGTAAAGGAAAAGGTCGTCGCCTTCGGCGGTCTTGTGAATTGCCTCGAGTTTGGCGCGGTGCTTTTCGGCGATGGCGGCTAGCGGAGCTATGGCGCGCGCAGTCATAGAATAAACGCCACTACAAGAGGGCGCGATATAGTAAGATTTAGATTTGATTTTGTAGATAAAGCGACAATTAGTGTCGTCGCGGGTGAATTTAGACTTGGTTTGCTTGACGACGTGGTTGCCGTAGAGGGCGTCAATGTAGGTGAAGCGGGGATCGTTCTCGAGGGCTTTTAGTAGGTCGTAGACGGCGGCATAGACTTTGAGGGTGGATTCGGACTGGGTGGCGGTGGTATCGACGAGATAACAGTTGATTGTGCCGTCCTCTACGGTGTAGAGGCGGGCGGTGCCGGGGCAACCTATGGCGCCAGTTTCGGAAAATTCGAGGTAGAGAACTTGGGCGGGGGTGAGGGATTTTAAGGTTTTTTGTGTGAGCGTGTGGGGATTTGGAGAAATGATATTCATGATTCCATTATAGCATACTTTGCGTGATTTGTCAAGATGTGATAAGATAGGAGTAATGAAAATTCGGAGTCGGAGGTTGGTGGCGATGGTGGGGGCGTTGATTTTGGTGGGGGTGTGGCTGGTGGTGAACCCAGCGAGTTATGAAAAGTGGTTTGCGCCGGTTTCGAGTACGGAGGCAGAAAGTGGGGTGGAGGATGGGGGTAGCGGTGCTGATGGTGGGATGGGTGGCGCGGAGCGGGAGATGGACTTGGGGAAAAGTGGCGCAGAGTCAGAAACGGAGGGAACTGCGCCACTGGCAACGGAGGTGCTATCACAGCTTGAGGTGAAGGGGCGGGCGCCAAAGACGGGGTACTCGCGGGAGGAGTTTTATTCGACGTGGCCGTCGGTGGACGGGTGTTCTTTGCGTCAGAGGATTATTCGGCGGGAGTTTGGTGCGAGTGCGGTGATGGATGGGTGCGATGTGGTGGCCGGGGAGTTTGATGAGCCGTATACGGGGGAGCATCTGGTGTTTCGGGCGAAGGCGGAGATCTCGAAGGGGGTGCAGATAGACCACGTGGTGGCGCTGTCGGATGCGTGGCAGAAGGGGGCACAGTACAAGAGCTCTGAGGAAAGATACGCTATGGCGACGGACCCGTTGAATCTTTTGGCGGTGGATGCGGCGGCGAATGGGCGGAAGTCGGATGGGGATGCGGCGACGTGGCTACCACCGAACAAGAAGTTTCGGTGTCAGTATGTGGCGAGGCAGGTGTCGGTGAAATATAAATATGGGCTGTGGGTGACGGAGGCGGAGAAAGAGGCGATTTTGCAGGTGCTTTCGGTTTGTCCGGGACAAAGGGTGGTGGGAGTTTAGGATGAAGTTGGTAGATTTTTGGCTGGTTGTGATATAATGGAATCATGAAGAAGTGGATTTGGGGGCTGGTTGTAGGAGGTGTTTTGTTGGTAGTGGGGGCGTTCTTGCTGGGGCGGTATGCGTTGCCGGATAGGTCACTTGTGGGGTTGCCGGCGCCGGAAGTGGCGGAGGGACAGCGAGGAGAATTGGGGGTGGATAAGAATATCAATGAGGCGACGATAGATGCATATCTTGAGCGGAGTGATGCGGTGTATCGGGATATGCGGATGTTATCTGACCCGGGGAATTACGCGGCGATTGGGGGTGATGCGATGTTGTCGGGGTTTGTGAATGGGTTTG
>CAYNBW010000041.1:0-7728 GCA_964396015.1 uncultured Candidatus Saccharibacteria bacterium
GTGACGGTCGCGGTGGCCTTGCTTTTGGAAACTAATTAGCGGATTTTGTCTCGATGAAGTCGGGGAGAGTCTGGATGACGTAGACTAGGGGCTCTAGTTCGATAACTTTGCCGGTGATGACGATGCGGTCTTTGTCCTTGGGGTAGTTGTCGCTATTTGCGATGACAAAGCGGGTGCCGATGGAGCTGGTGCCCTGAGAGTTGGATTGGACGATGCTGTACATCGAGCCGGGGTGCGAGACGGTACCGTCGATTTTGACGACTTTGCCAGTGGCGCGGCCATTTTGAATGTCGGAGGAGAGAGATTGCATGGTGTCATAGTCGCCGAAGTCGACCGAGATGGCTACGTTGCTAAGGTCAGAGGCGGTGAGGCCGGCGCTTTGCGAGGTGTTATTATTGCCATTATCGCCATCGGTGGCACCGTTTTTGCCTTTGTTGCCGAGGAGGGCAGCCACGATTACGACTACAATAATCACGACTACGGCGACAGCGAGGCCGATGTAGGTTTTTTTGTTGTTATTTGATTGTGCCATGAGAACTCCTATTTATATACTAGTTTCATTATAGCATAGCCCAGTAGGGAAAGGCCTATATTTGTTGTAAAAATTACAACACTTTTAAGATGGGGCGGAATGTGGTATAATTTGATTATGTTTGTAGATACGGCGAAAGTGAGTTTGAAGGCGGGGAAGGGGGGTGACGGGGCGGTATCTTTTCGGCATGAAATCTACATCCCGAAGGGCGGGCCGGATGGGGGCGACGGAGGGAAGGGGGGTGATATTGTGTTTCGGGCGGATAAAGATACGAATACGCTGGTTGACTTTCGGTTTACGCCGATTTTGACGGCGGAAGATGGCAAAAACGGCGCTGGGCAGCGGAGTGCGGGGCGGAGTGGCAAAGATTTGATAGTGGAAGTGCCGGTTGGGACGATGGTGTATAGATTGGAGGCAGAATTGGATGAGGTGAGTGAGGGGAACGAAGCGGCGGATGGTAGCAAGATACAACGGAGTATGCGCAGAGTACTACTGGCAGATTTGACACATGATGGGCAGACGGCGATTATTGCGCACGGGGGTGATGGGGGATATGGCAATGCGCATTTTAAGAGTTCAACAAGACAGGCACCGATTATTCACGAAGTGGGAGAGCCGGGCGAGGAGTTTGAGGCTGAAGTGGAACTGAAACTGCTGGCGGATGTGGGGCTGGTGGGGCTACCGAATGCAGGGAAGTCGACATTTCTCTCGGTGGTGTCGAATGCGCGGCCGGAGATTGCGGACTATCCGTTTACGACTTTGACACCGCAGCTTGGGGTGGCGACGATAGATGGGCGAGATCTGCTAATCGCAGATATTCCGGGGCTGATTGAGGGGGCTTCCGAGGGGAAGGGGCTGGGGCATGCGTTTTTGCGGCACGTGGAGAGGACTGCGGTTTTGCTACATCTGGTGGACGTATATAATAACGATGCAGGAGAGGCGTACCGGACGATTCGCGAGGAGCTGGCACGGTACGGAGAGCTTGCCAAGCGACCGGAGGTGGTGGCGTTGACTAAGTGCGAGGGGGTGGACGAGGAGATTATCGCGATGCAGACGGCGGCGATTTTGGCGATTAATCCGGAAGCGAAGGTGTTTGCTATTTCGAGCGCTGCGCATAGTGGCATTACTGAACTGTTGCGCGAACTGGCATCCGCGGTTACTTTTTCGAGAGCTGGACTTGATTTTATGCTCTCGAAAAAGCAACCCGCGGATGTCTTGCCTACTATTTCGCTGAGCGATAAGGAACTGAAAGACGCGTGGAAGGCGGAGAAGGTGGGGGAGAAGTTTGTGGTGACGGGGGAGAAGATTGAGAAGTTTGCGCGGAGGACGGATTTTGAGAATTATGAGAGTTTGAATCGGTTGCGCGACATTATGAAGAAAATGGGGATACGAGCGGAGTTGACGACGCAAGGAGCGGGGCCGGAGTCGATTATTTCGATTGCGGGGCATGAGTTTACGCTAGTGGAACAGTGGTAGCCATTGGACTTTTCTTCAAAAAGAAAAGTCCAGCAAAAGAAACTAGGATAAAAACAAACTGAGGCGCATGTCCTCAGTTTGTTTTTGATTATGACTTGGTGGAGTTACTATGGGCTTGACGCCATTCGTCTACTTTGCCATGGTGGCCGGAGAGGAGGACGTCGGGGACTTTGAGGCCGCGGAAGTCGGCGGGTTTGGTGTATTGGGGGTATTCGAGGTTGTTGCCGTCGGAAAAACTTTCGATGGCGGCGGACTGCTCGCCGCCGAGGACGCCGGGAATAAGGCGGACGACGGAGTCGATAATAATGAGGGCGGGGAGTTCGCCACCGGTGAGAACGTAGTGGCCGAGGGAAATTTCGTAGTCTACGATAGTGCGGATGCGCTCGTCGTAGCCCTCGTAGTGGGGGCATAATATAACATAGTGGGTATTCGCATCGACGAATGTTCTTGCTTTATCTTGCGTCCAAAGTTCGCCAACGGGGGTGGGCAGGATTACCTTGGCGGAGGGGTCTTTGGCTTTGACCGATTCGATGGCGGCAAAGACTGGCTCGCAACGGAGCAACATGCCATCGCCACCACCATAGGGAGTGTCGTCGACAGATTTGTGCGGGCCAAGACCAAAGTCGCGCAAATTGACAAAATCAAACTCGGCCAGGCCTTTTTCGGTGGCTTTCCACATCATGGAGGCTTTTAGATAAGGCTCGATGGCCTCGCGAAATAAAGTGATGATGGTGAACTTAATCATAATATATATTAACTGTACTGGCCGCCGAGTTTGAGCTCAATCGTGACACAGCCAGTGCTTATATTATACCACAAAAAATAAACCGGAGTTCATTCCGGTTTATTTTTGAGGGGTGGTCGCCCCTCGTCAAGAGAGGTCATGTAAGCTGATGCGCGCCCACCCTATGGGGCACATTGGTTTGTTTTAATCCGCTGTTTGTTTTTGATTATTAATGTAGTCTCCACACTCCACTAATCTTCGTCAGTGGAACCCCTTTGTGAAGCGTACCAGCTTATTATTATAATAAAGCATAAGCGGACGGCTGTCAAGGGATTTTAGCGAGATTTTTGGAGATTTTTGATGAAATTTGGCGGAGTTTTCCACAGAGGTGTTATAATAGGGGCATGGATCTAAACGCGTCAGTGGAGGAATTGAGGGGGATTGGGCCGAAAACGGCGGAGGCGCTGGCAAAGGCCGGGATTAGGACGGTGCGGGATTTTTTCTATAATTTGCCGAAGGATTACGATAATTACGAGGCGCCGAGCGCGATTCGTGAAATTCGGCCGGGGAAGGTGGTGGTGAAAGGGACGATTGATTCGCTGGCGACCAAGCAGACGCGGCGGCGAAATTTGTCGATTACGGAGGGGGTGGTGAGAGATGGGACGGGGGCGATTCGGGTGGTGTGGTTTAATCAGTCGTACCGGGCGCGGCAATTTGCGCCGGGGAAGGAGTATTGTTTTACAGGGGTATACGAGCTACGGAACGGGCGCTACCAATTGACGTCACCATCGGCGGCGCTGGCAACGGATGTTGATGCGGCGACGGGGCTGAGTCCAGTCTATGTGGCGCACGGCGGGCTGAAATCGGCAGATTTTACGAGGTTGATGCGGGAGTCACGGGAACTGTTTGCTGAGGTGCCAGATTTGTTACCGACGGTGGCAAAAGGACTCAGAGCGGAGTCGCTGTTTCAGATGCATTTTCCGAGCTCGAGCGCGGCGATTAATAAAGCGCGAGCGTATTTATCTTATGAGGAGTTGTTTTTGCTAATTTTGGCAGCAAAGTTGAACCGGTGTGAAAACGAAAAACTGCGGGCAATGGGGATGAAGTTTGAGCTCCCACCGATTCAGGAGTTTTTGGGGCGGTTGCCGTTTCGGCTGACCGATGCACAGAGGCGAGCGACGTGGGAGATTTTTCAGGATATGGAACGCGATCGGCCGATGAACCGGCTTTTGCAGGGGGATGTGGGGTCGGGTAAAACAATGGTAGCGACACTAGCGGCGTACGAGGCGACACTTTCGGGTGGGCAGGTGGCGATCTTGGCGCCAACAGCGATTTTAGCTGCGCAACATTATGCTGGGTTTGTCAAGCTGCTGGAGCCTTTTGGAGTGCGGGTGGCGCTGCTCACGAGCGCGACCAAGAAAAAGGCGGCTCTGAAACAGGAAATTGCAAAGGGACAGGTGGGGGTGGTAATAGGGACGCATGCGCTTTTGACCGACGATACGGAGTTTGCTAAGCTGACACTGGTGGTAATTGACGAGCAGCACCGGTTTGGGGTGGAGCAGAGACAGAAACTGATGCTGAAATCGCCGGTGGGGCTGGCGCCACATCTGTTGTCGATGACAGCGACGCCGATTCCGCGGTCTCTGCAACTGACGGTGTTTGGGGACCTTGACGTATCAGTTTTGAACGAGTTGCCAGCGGGACGACAGCCGGTGTCGACGCGGATTTTGACGGAAGTGGAGACGCGCGAGGTGCTGTATCCCAAGATGCGCGAGGTGATGGAGTCGGCGCCGGATGCAAAAAAGCATGGGGCAAAGGCGCGGGGGCAACAAATTTATTGGATTTGCCGAGCAATTAAAGAGAATCAGGGAGATGTGATTGGTGGGGGCGAAAGTGCGAAAAACAGGGGTGGGCCGGAAAAATCAACCGCGCTGGCAAATGAGGTGACCTCGGTAAAGACGCGGGCGAAGAAGCTCGCGCGAGAGTTTCCGGACCGGGTGGTGGAGTTTCTTCATGGCAAGATGAAGCCGGCGGAGAAGGATGCGGTGATGGAGCGGTTTTGCGAGGGGGAGATTGACATTTTGGTATCGACGACGGTGGTGGAGGTGGGGGTGGACGTGCCGAATGCGACGTTGATTGTAGTGGAGAACGCCGAGGCTTATGGGTTGGCACAGTTGCATCAGTTGCGTGGGCGAGTGGGGCGCGGGGCGTCGGCGGCATATTGTTTTTTGCTGACGAGCGGAGATGCACCACCGCCTAGACGATTGAAAGAACTGACGAAGTCTAACGACGGGTTTTATTTGGCGGAAGTGGACCTCAAGATGCGCGGGCCGGGTGAGATTTACGGAGCTTTGCAGCACGGGGTAATGGATCTTCGAATTGCGTCGCTTGCGGATACCAAGATTATCGCGCGGGCGCGGGCGGATGTGGAAAAGTTTTTGCAAATGGGGTCGAACATGCTACAATATAAAGAACTGATGGCAGTAATTTCGCGCTACCAGCAATTAACAACACTCAATTAGTGGAGGTAATTATGGGCAAATTTGGTGAAGTAAAAATCAGCGGGGGGGAGTTTTGCGGGCGGAAGATTAAGACACCGGGCGAGGGGACGCATCCGATGGGGGAGAGGGAGCGGATTGCGCTGTTTAACATGATTGGCGACCGGGTGGTTAATAATTATGTGATGGACCTTTATTGTGGAGGTGGGACGCTGGGGATTGAGGCGCTCTCGCGGGGTGCGGCTTTTGCGCTGTTTATTGACAAAAGTAGACGTGCAGTGAAGACGGTCAATGAGAATCTGACGTCGCTGGGGTTGTATGGGCTTCGCGGTGGGGCGATTCAGAGTGATTTGGTGATAACCGCACGGACGGCGACAGACCGATATGGGGTGGTGATAGCGGACCCACCGTATGACGAATATAACGAAAAGATGGTAAAATACTTGCCAAGATTAGTGCTTGATGGTGGGATATTGGTGCTGTCGCACCCGGGGGAGCCACCAGAGCTAAAGGGAGTGCGGCTTGACAAGACCCGGAAATATGCTGGGGCGACGATTTCTATCTACGTCAAAGACGTCGTCGAATAATTCATCGCGTCTCGGGAGCTCCGTGGCGTGATAATCTTCGATTATATCACGCCACTCCGCCCCTTCGGCGAAAAAATCAGAGATTTTTTCTTTATGTCCCTCGACTGCGATGAATTATCCGGCGATGAATCAACTTTAATAAAATATCCTTGCCTTTTTAGCAAAAGTGTGATATAATGGTAGGTATAAGGAGTTTTATCATGTATTATCAGGGAGAAATGGAGAATAAAGATCGTCGTAAAGTCGTGACCATCGCTGGCGCGATTGTAGCGGTGATTTTGATTCTTATCGTGGCGATTGTGGTGGTGGCCACCAAAAAATCCACCCCGGAGAATGTTGGTGGCGAGGACAACTCGACTTTCTCGATTACCGAGGGCGAGAAGAAAACCGAGGAGAAAAAGGAGACTACAAAGACCGAGACCAAGCCGGCTGCCTCTACTCCAGTGGCGGACAATACCACTACGACCACTGATACAATGCCTAGCACTGGTCCAGAGGACGTGCTGCCGCTGGCGATTAGCCTAGGCTCGCTTACGACGGCTGGTACTGCCTATGCAATGTCGAAGCGACGAGTGTAAATGGGACAAAAACTAGGGGCTTACGGTTCCTGGTTTTTTGTGGTATAATAATATATAAGCCCGAGTGGTGAAATTGGTATACACGTATGCCTTAGGAGCATATGCCAATCGGCGTGCTGGTTCAAGTCCAGTCTCGGGCACCAAAATTCAGATTAAAAGGCGCCATCTCGGCGTTTTTTCGTGTTCGCTCGATCAATAATCGCGCTTCACACGAAGAAAACACCAATCTGGCGCCTTTTAATTCTGAATTTTTTATCAGGCACATGTCCTGACTTTTTCTTTGATTATTGAAATAGAAAAACTGGGAAAGGAGGATGTTGTGGAAAAGTGGGGGATTTTGGATAATTTTGTGGTTGGATTTTGAAAAAGCCTATGCTATAATGGGATGAAGGATGGGAGTAGAATGAGTAAAATAGCCAGGTATTTGAATCAGCTGACTGTAGGAAATGTGTTTGATGCACCGGATGTGCTAGAGGTATATTCGACCGATCGTTCTGCTCTGAAAATTCGACCGAAGTTTGTGGCGTTGCCGGAATCGACTGAGGATATGCGGAAGTTGGTGCGGTTTTGCTATCAGTTGGCGAGCAAAGACATTAAGATACCCGTTACTGTGCGGGGATCGGGACTGGATGAAATGGGGGCGGATTTGTCTAATGGGCTGGTGATATCGACGGAGAAGCTGAATCGGTTGCTAGAGTCGGATAGGCGCGAGCGGTTAGTACGGGTACAGGCGGGGATTACACTTAAGGAGCTAAATACTGCGCTTTCGGTGAATGGGCTGACTATCCCGGTAGGTGGCCACGACAACGAAACGATAGGCGGGTTGATTTCGAACTGCCCAAGCGACGTTTATGCTGGCAAGTATGGTGGTATTATGAACTACGTGGAGCGGCTCGAAGTGGTGCTGCCTAATGGCGACATTCTGCAGACAAGCCGCCTCAACAAGCGGGGGATTGCGAGGAAGTCGAAAGAAAAGACCTTGGAGGGCGGGCTTTATCGCAAGATGCCAAGCGTGGTCAAGACGAACGAGGATTTGATTAAATCTATCCGACAGGACAATACGGGTTCGGCGGGGTACCCGACCATTGCGCAGGCGGTCAAGGGGCATACGCTTGATTTGATGCCGCTATTCTTTGGAGCACAGGGGACGTTGGGAATTATTTCCGAAGTAATCATGCGGGCGGTGCCGATTAAGAAACAGCCACGGCGAGTGGTGGCGACGTTTGAAGATTTTGCGGTGGCGCAAAAGTTCCTTGATCTGGCCAATTCGTTTAAACCGAAGGAATTGAATTTGTACGATATTCGTATTATCAAGACCGCCGAGGAGACCGGT
>CAYNBW010000042.1:0-6962 GCA_964396015.1 uncultured Candidatus Saccharibacteria bacterium
GATATAATCGAAGATTATCACGCTGCGAAGCTCCCGAGATGCAACGGATTATGGTAGAAACCATTTTTTATTTGCGCTTAAGTTAATTTTGTGATACAATTTATACTATATGGTTGCGAAGGTAATCTGTGTGACAAATCAAAAAGGCGGCGTAGGCAAGACCACTACGACGGTCAACCTCGCTTACTATCTCGCCAAGGACAAGTTCAAGACCTTGATTATCGATTTTGACCCTCAGGGCAACGCCACCAGCGGCCTCGGCATCGAAAAGTCCGACGAGAAAAAACTTGGCGTCACTATGACTGAGGTCATTATGCAGACCGCCACCCTAAAAGACGCTATTCATACCACCAAATACAAAAACCTCGACCTTGCTCCTGCCACTCCCGAGCTCGCCAACGCCGAAGTCGAAATCACCAATCAGCAAAAGAAGTTCACCCGCCTGCGCGACGCCATTACTACCGTCGAAAACGATTACGACTACATCATCATCGACCTCCCACCCTCTCTCAGCCTCCTCACCGTCAACGGCATGATTGCTTCCGACTATCTCCTTCTCCCCGTCCAGACCGAGTTCTACGCCCTCGAGGGCGTCGCCCAGCTTCTCGAGTCCATGAAACTCGTCATGAAACAGGCCAACCCCGGTCTGCGCCTACTCGGCGTGCTGGCCACCATGTATGACAACCACACCCGCCTCTCCGCCCAAGTTCTCACCGAGATCAGAAAGTACTTCAAGGACCTCACCTTCAAGACCGCCATCCCCCGCAACGTCCGCGTCGCCGAGGCCCCCTCACACGGCGTTCCCGTTGGTGCTTACGACAAGTTTAGCAAGGGCGCCAAAGCCTACAAAGAGTTCACCAAAGAAGTAGAGGAGCGGACCAAATGACGAGGGGTCTAGGCCGCGGTTTTGATGCGCTCATTCCGACCGACTTGGTCGACGAAGAGTTCGACCTCACCGCCAAAGAAGACAAAAAATCCAGCGAACTCAAGTATCTCAAATTAGACGACATCGTTCGTGATGAGGAGCAACCTCGCCAAGAATTTAGCAAAGAGGCTATCGAGGCCCTCGCCGCCTCCATCAAAGAGCACGGCGTCCTCCAGCCCATCGTCGTCACCAGAGAAGATGGCCAGTACAAAATCGTCGCCGGCGAGCGCCGCTGGCGCGCCAGCAAAGTCGCTGGTCTCACCACCATCCCCGCCATCGTCCGTACCCTCGACTCCCAAAACCGCCTCGAGCTCTCCATTATCGAAAACGCCCAGCGCGAAGATTTGAACGCCATCGAGCTCGCCACCGCCTACGCCAAGCTCAAAAACCAGTTCAACCTGTCCGACGAGGACATCGCCGCCAAGGTCGGCAAGTCTGAATCCTCCATCCAAAACACCCTCCGTCTCTTAAATCTCCCCGAAGAAGCCAAAAAAATCATGGTCAAGGAAAAACTCACCGAGGGCGTCATGCGCCCCCTCGTCTCCGCCGACGAAAAGACCATCAAAAAACTCCTCCCCAAGATTGTCGCCGAAGGCTGGACTGCCCGTCGCGTCGAGCGCTATTTTCAGGAGCACAAGAAAAGTTCCAGCGCCATGGCCATCAAAAAAGACGCCTACCGTCGTCAAGAAAACGCCCTCATGGCCAAGTATGGCGTCAACGTCAAAATCACCGGCCGCGCCCTCTCTTTCAAGTGCAAATCATTAGACGAACTAAACGAATTAGTCAAATCTCTGTTATAATATATACATGAAGCAAGATTCGCCCCGCGTCAAACGCGCCATCGAAATCGCGAAACAGGCTCACGAAGGTCAATCTAGAAAAACTGGCGAGCCCTATATTGTACACCCCTTGGCAGTCAAGAAAATCCTCGAAGAATGGGGTATGGACGAGGATACTATCATCGCCGGCATCTTGCACGACACCGTCGAGGACACCAGCCTCACCCTAAACGACATCAAGCAAGAGTTTGGCGAGTCCGTCGCCTTCCTCGTTGATGGCGTCACCAAACTCAGCACCGCCCGCAACGGTATGCGCGACATCGACACCTACCTCCCCGAGACTAAGGACAACTTCCTCCGCCTCATGATTGCCCTCGGCGACGACATCCGCGTCCTCATCATCAAGCTCGCCGACCGCCTTCACAACCTCAGAACCCTCTCCGCCCTCCCTCCCGACAAGCAACGCAAAATCGCCAAAGAATCTCTCGAGGTTTTTGCGCCCCTCGCCGACCGGCTCAATATGGGGTTGCTCCGCGTCGAAATGGCCGACCTCGCCTTCCGCTATGTCGACCCCAAACGCTTCGCCTATCTGGACGACCTCATCAAAACCCGCAACAAATCCGCCGCTAGGTCCCTCAAAAAAATCGAGCAAGAAATCTCCGCCGCCCTGAAGAAGGAAAAAATCAGCTTTACTCTCTCTGGTCGCGTGAAGTCAGTTTACTCACTTCACAAAAAACTCATGAAGCACAACCAAAACATCAACGAAATCTACGACCTCACCGCCCTCCGCGTCATCGTCGATGACATCACCGACTGTTACCTCACCCTCGGCATCATCCACTCACTCTACACCCCGATGAACGGTCGCATCAAGGATTATATCGCCATGCCCAAGCAAAACGGTTACCAGTCTCTCCACACCACCGTCATCACCAAAGACAAACATATCGTCGAGTTCCAAATCCGCACGAGAGAGATGCACGAGTTCGCCGAGCACGGTCTCGCCGCCAGCTTCTACTACAACGAGCAAAAACTCACCGAGAACTACAAAAAAGGGAAGATCGAACACCTCCCCACCAACCTGCTCTGGATTACCGAACTCCAAATGACCGCCGCTCGCCTTCGCGAAGGCAAAAAGGTCGACTTAAAAAAGCTCAAGCTCAATCTCTTCGCCGACCGCATCTTCGTCTACACCCCGAAGGGCGACATCATCGACCTCCCCCAGGGCGCCCTCCCGCTCGACTTCGCCTACCGCCTCCACTCCGAAATCGGCGACCACGTCGTCGGCGTCAAAATCAACGGCAAAATGGTCAGCCTAAATACCAAACTCCAGCATGGCGACGTTGTCGAAATCTTGACCAACAAAAACCAAATCCCTAAAACGAGTTGGCTCGACAAAATCATCACCCCCCACGCCCGCCAAAAAATCCTCCACAGCATCAACAAGCAATAATATTTGTTAGCTAAAATCGTTCAGATGGGTGTTTTCTTCGTGCGAAGCGCGTCTTTGGACGAGCGAGCACGAAAAATCGCCCAGATGGGCGATTTTAGCAACAAATGGAGCCGATGGCAGGGTTCGAACCTGTGACCTGCTCGTTACGAATGAGCTGCTCTACCAACTGAGCTACATCGGCATTACTCACCATTATATCACAAATGTGGTATAATTGAAATAACTAAGGAGAAATCTATGGCAACTAAAGCAGAAATCATCAAACGACCCATCGAGCGCATCAGCGGCGATGTCAAAAAATCGGCCTGGTCCGCTATCATCGAGTCCCTCGCTCTCGTTGTGCTCGGCATTTTGCTCATCATCTGGCCCGACACCATGATCAAGATTTTAGCTTACGTTGTCGGCGCTTTCTTTATCGTCAAAGGTGGCTTTCAGGTAGTCAACTACTTCATGGTAAAAGGTCAAAACGATTTCTTCAATAACAATTTACTTGCTGGCGTCGTCTCTATCCTGGTCGGTATCGCCGCTCTCGCCATCGGCGAGAATATTGTCAGTATCTTCCGCATCATTATCGGCATTATCATTATCTATGAATCACTCGTCCGCATCAACACCGCCACGAAGCTCGCTTCTGCCGGTATCGACACTTGGAAGTACCTCCTAATCGTTGCCCTCATTATGATGGTATTGGGCATTTTTATTACCTTCAACGCTGGCGCCGTAGTTCAGCTTGTCGGTGGTGCGATGATTGTCGCCGGTATTATCGGCATCATCGGCGATGTTATGTTTATCCAACACGTCAATGTCATCGTAGACGTCTTGACTTCTACATTAAATTCCGCTACGCAATCCACCCACAAAACCCCAGAAAGCAAATAACTATCTTCCATGAAATATTTTGGCGAAGACTTCAAAAAAATTTACGCATCCGATCGCTCGCTGTTTATTTTCATGGCGCTCAACCTCTTGGCCTCTATTGCCCTCATCATCTTTAGCATCACCAAAATAAACCCAAACAGCCCTCTGGTCAAAATTGGTTATAGCGATATCAGCGGTTATCATGACGGTTCTTGGACCGAGCTCATCGCCTTTCCTTTGCTTGGCATCACCTTCGGGGTCTTGCATAGTCTGATTTCCGTCATGATTTTCCACAAACGTGGCGCCGGCATGGCCAAGTTTTTCCTCGTTACCACCACCACACTTATCGCCGGTGCCTTTATTGTTCTAATCCGAATTTCTGCGGAGGGCTAATGGCCAGAAGTTTAGAAATCCCCAGGGGTAAGCGCACCAAGCTCTATCGCTTTCTCGAAATCCTCCCCGGCGCTATCAGCTACGGCGCCATCATCCTGCTGTTTTTACTCTCGTGGCTTAGTCCAGTGCTCGGCGCGGTCTATCTGTTTATCCTTATCGCCTCCACTCTCGTCAAGGCTATCGGCGTCGCCTACCGTACTGTTCAAGGCTACGAAGTCATCAAGCGCGCCGAAAGGGTTGACTGGCGCGGCCGGCTCGAGGACCTCAGCGACCCCCACGCCGCTTTCGAGCGCATCCGCGACGATGACAACAAGAGTTATCACTTCGAGGAGCACGTCGAAAACCTCAAACTCATGGCCGCCATGCCCGGCGACTATCCCAACCCAGCCAAAATCCTCCACGTCGTCATTATGACCGCCTACAACGAGGGTATCGAGATTTTAGACCCTTCCATCAAAGCGGTAGAGGACACTACTTTTGACAACGACCGCATCATTTTTGTTTTGGCCTATGAGGAGCGGGGCGGGGAAGCAATCCACCAAACCGCCCAAGCCCTCAAGGTTAAGTACAAGGATACTTTCAAAGATTTTCTACTAGTCAAGCACCCTGCCAATTTGACCGGCGAAGTCGTCGGCAAAGGCCCCAACCTCACCTATGCCGGTCACTACGTTGCCGACTATTTCAAAAAGCGCCACCTTTCTACGGAAAACGCGATTGTCACCTCACTTGACAGTGACAATCGCATGGCACCCAAATACCTAGATTCCGTTGCCTATGAATTTGCCACACATCCAAACCGCCAGCGCCTTAGCTATCAGCCCGTTTCGCTCTTTATGAACAACATCTGGGACGCCCCCGCCCCCACGCGGGTCATCGCAGTGTCAAACTCGTTTTTCAACGTGATTTCCACCATGCGCCCCCACGTCTTACGCAACTTCGCCAGCCACTCTCAGCCCCTCCAAGCCCTCGCCGCCATGGACTTTTGGAGTAAACGCACCATCGTCGAAGATGGGCACCAATACTGGCGCAGTCTATTCTTCTTCCATGGCGACTATTCCGTTCTTCCCATCCGCATCCCCATCTACCAAGATGCGGTGGTTGATGACAATCTCTGGAAAACCATCAAAGCCCAGTTTATCCAAGTCCGCCGCTGGTATTATGGTGCTTCTGACGTCGCCTATGTCGGAGCGCGCCTATTCGACAAAAAGCGCCCGCGCACTGTGCCTTTCTGGCAACTCTTTCCCAAATTTTGGCGCCTGCTCGACGGCCACGTCACCCTCGCCATCATGGCCCCGCTGATTACCTTCGGTGGCTGGGTCCCCATGATTATGAACGCCTCGTCTCACGACATGGTCGCCTATAATCTCCCCAATATCATCAGTGTTGTCGAAACCCTCGCCATGATTGGCCTCTTCGTCACCATTCTTATCTCTTTCCGTATGCTCCCGCCCCGCCCTGCCAAATATCGCAAAGGCCGTACGCTACTCATGCTTTTCCAATGGATTCTCATGCCCATCACCTCCATCCTGTATCAGTCTCTCGCCGCCTATTATGCTCAGACCCGCCTCATGCTCGGTCTCTACATGGAAAAGTTCGACGTCACCAAAAAAGTCGTCAAAAAATAGCCCACCTTCCTTGCCCGCCCCGGCGTCCACACCGCTTGCCCTTGTCGGCTCGCGCCACCTGTGGTATAATATTTTTAGCGGGTGATTAGCTCAGTTGGCTAGAGCGTCTCGTTTACACCGAGAAGGTCGGGGGTTCGAGCCCCTCATCACCCACCACAATTTGCAGGGAATCCTTGCAAATTATTTTTTTGTTTGCTATAATAAAATCATAAAAGTCTGAAAGCTAAACGTATCTTATAGAGTATAAAGCAATAATGCTTATCCGTTCGTTCGAAGATAAAAATCAGCACCAGTAGGTACTAGATGTCTTCGAGCGTGCGAATGCTCGTGCGTTTAGCTTTCAGAGCCTACGGGTGCTGATTTTTATAGAATCGGCCTCGGGGAGGAAATAACAAATTAACAAGAGAGGTAAACTCAAGAGGCATAAATGCACAAGGTCATACAACAAAACCAAACTATCAACAATAACGCTAATACTAGCAAAGATGGCAACCCTACTACCATTAATTCCAGTTCTTCCACCAGCCATCATTTCACTTTCGTACTACGCCGCGGTCTAAGAAATCTTTTTAGACCTTTATTCATAACTAAAATCATTTCTAGTTACACCGGGCCTGGTGTAGCGTTACCTCTCCCGCGGCGTAGTAGTACCTATATTGCCAAGAGCCGTCATATTCGTATTGCTGGCGTCTTATCTTCTTTTATTCTTATTCTTATTGCTATTGCCACTATTGCTCCACTCACCCATAATACCCAGTATACTGAAGCCATCGGCACTGCTTCCGAAACTACTCTCACCATTTCCGCTACTGATTATCCCGTCCTAAACTTAGCAGTAAATAGCAGCGATGGTACTTTTACCGAAACCACTAGTACCACCGGTCAAGGCAAATTCACTGTCACTACTACTAACTATACTGGCTATACTC
>CAYNBW010000043.1:0-6593 GCA_964396015.1 uncultured Candidatus Saccharibacteria bacterium
ACGAGATATTGCTTCCCGCCAACGAGGATAACTGCTTTCTTCATATTAATCCTTTGTTAACTTGTACCATTATACCACAGATGGAGCTAAAATGCAATATGTGTGGCGACGGGTCCACATAATTTGTCGCATCTCGGGAGCTTCGCGCCGTGATAATCTTCGATTATATCACGGCGCTACGCCCCTTCGGCGGCGAAATCAGAGATTTCGCCTTTATGTCCCTCGATTGCAACAAATTATTGGACCCGTCGCGATATTTTACTTTTGCTCCTTGGGCTGATCGGATGGTTTTTCGGAGTCATTTGGAGTTTTGCCGGAAACGTCGGCTTCGACGGTTTTGAGGGTGCGGTGAGTGCGCCAGTAGTAGAAACCACCACCACAGATGCCGAGAATAATGATGATAGCGAGGACGATTTCGGCTGGGCCAGTGTCGGGGATGCGATTACAGCCGGGGAGGTTGGGGTTGGTAGTGCAGTCCTCTTTGGGCGTATCGCAACCCGGAAGGTTGGGATTAACAGTACAATCCTCGACGGTAGGAGTTTCGTCGCAAGAAACTTTGACTGACGTGGTATCGGACTTTTGGTCTGGAGTGGTGTTGTATTTGACCAACATGGTATTGTTTAGCGTTTTACCACAAAGCGAATTGTCGTTCCTTACCTGCATCTGATAGACAAACTGGACTAGGGCACCGGCGCGGACATCGCCGGCATTGTAACCGCTAATGTCGATGATGTCATCGATAGTGAGGCCATCTTGGTGATCGACATTGTAAAACTTGGTGCTGCCGGCGCGAAGGAGCAAGTCGGCATCGTGAGTGTCGGTAAAGATGGCGTTGGTGAAGTTAGTGTTGCCAATGTTTTTGAAAGCGACTTTATAGGTGACGAAATCACCGGGGCGGACAGTGACACTATCAAACCAGTTTTGGCCATCGACGGAAACTTGCTTGTCTAGGGTAGATTCGGTGTTTTCGGCAATTAGAGTGTAGGTGACATAACCGGAATATTCGGCGCAGCCGGGGATGGTGCCTGCAAGTTTATTGAAGCCGATAGGCGTGCCATCTTCGGTAAAGAGACCGGTGGGAAGGACCGAGCCATTGGCTTGGCCATCGTTATGGATGATGGCGGTACCGGTTTTGTATCTTAAGATAGTGCCGTCGGTCTGGGTGGTGACGTAGGCTTCGTCCCAAACTTTACCAGTCTTGGCATTATTGGGGTCGGACGGAGTGACATAGCTCCATGTGATAATGCCACTAATCATTCCCCGCTCGCTAGTATTGACAACAGCGGGATAGGCGGAGGACATATGGGTATTAGTAGCCATGCCATAGCCCTCAGCGTTAGTGTCGGAGGCGGCATCATTATGATAGTAGATATAAACCTCGTACTCTTTGCCTGGGACTACTTCGATTTCGTCGGTCCAAGATTGAGTGCCGGCTTCGCGGATGCGAACGAAATTACGTTCGTCGCCAACACTAGCATTATCCGTAATAGAGTTAAAAGTGGCATAATCGGCGGGTTTTGCATTGGTGTAAGTAGGGCGTTCGGGACCCCATGCCAACGTAGAACCAGAAGAAAGTAAGATAGTGGTAGCTACAGTAGCAACGAGAACTAGGGCGATAGTTGGTATTTTTTTAATATTTAGTAATTTTGACAGTATTGACTTCATGTTTGTTCCTTTCATCTAGTATTAGAAATCTCCATTCTTAAAATCATCTGCACGCTCAGAGGCGCTGTCATCGTCATGAGATTCGGCCTCTTCTTCATGTGATTCTTCATGGCTGTCTGCCTCGTGTTGTTCTTCTTCACGA
Organism: uncultured Candidatus Saccharibacteria bacterium; assembly: GCA_964396015.1. Classification (GTDB taxonomy): domain Bacteria; phylum Patescibacteriota; class Saccharimonadia; order Saccharimonadales; family Saccharimonadaceae; genus Nanosyncoccus. The sequence goes on from CAYNBW010000043.1 coordinate 1,808, forward strand.
TGTTCCTCTTCTTGTTTGGACTCTTGCTCTTTTTGAGCAGATTCTCGTTGATCAGCAGAGGCTCCTTCTTCAGCTTTTTTGCCAGCTTCGTCTGCGGGTGCAGTTTGCGCAGGGTTGCTCTCATCAGCGGTCTCGCGATGCTTCGCCTCTTCTTTGGCGGCTTCTTCGGCGGCAGCTTGCTGGGCGGCGATTTGTTCAGCTAACCTTGCCGCTTCTTCATCGGCAGCTTGCTGAGCAGCTATAGTAGCAAAATTGGCTTGATCCTCGGCGAGCGTGGTCGCGGGTGTAACACTTTCATCAAGGGTATGGACATCGCCCGGGCCGTTTTTGATTTCGGCGTCGATGTTTTTGGGAGTATGAGGAGTGGGCGGTGTGGAAGGTGGCGGAGTGGGTGGGGTATACGGAGGAGTAGCCGGAGGGGTCGTATTTGTTTTGTGCGTAGGAGTGTTAATGATTTGGCCACCGCCTTTGCCGGGTTCCACGGTGGGAGTTTTGGTGATTTGTTCGTCTTCGGGGATTTCGGGAGTACCGGTCGGTACGCTTGTGTAGTTGGGCTGGTAGCCGCAGTACATGTTGAGGTCGAGGAATTTGACTTTTCTACCAGTTTTGCCATCGGCAGATTTATTCATGATACGAGAAATATCAACCTGTGGGGCGCCGTCGCGTTTTTTGCTGCTGTAGCCAAGATGAAGCTCGTTAGGGGTATAATTACCGTCTTGGTTTTCGTCAATAAAGTAAATGTAGTCGGTTTTTTCAGTACCATTTTCGTAATAGAAATCATAGATAGTATCCTCAGAGTGGAGGACATCATCGAGGGCATTTAAGAGCTTCTGCTGGAGTTCGCCGCCGCCTTCTTTATCGAAGGCATCGTCGATGGCGACCATAGTAAGATCCTTGATACCAAGGCTTTCCTTTTCCTCTTCGGTAAAAATGCTATAGGAGTAGGAAGCGAGAGCTTCGGGTTCGTTCTCGGCCATCTCCATAATGCCATCGGCGGTTTTGTCGCGATCGCCAAAGGCTTCGGACTTGTCATAACCATAAGAGTTGTAAGTAGCTTTATTGTCCGTGTCGGCGTATTCCGTGTAGTTATACTTAGTGCCGTTTTCGGTCTCGCCGGCGAAGCGAGCGTCAAGCTCGACGGTGACGCTTTCGATTTCGTTGTCGACATCCGTTCTGGTGATATCAACAGATTCTTGCTTCGGACCCTCTGGCTCTGGGATGGGAGAGGATTGTGTAGCCTCGCTGTTTTTGGCACCGGATGGCGCAAAGGCGGCGAAGGCACCAACGGCCAGGGCAGCCACAATACCGCCAAAAAGGATTTTGAGACCGTTGCTTTTCTTGGCGGCACGTTTGGTTTCTTCGGTGCGAGCTTGGTTGTAACCACTTAAGGTTTCTTGGCCAGCTTGACGGCGAGCGGCGCGGGTCCATTCAGATTCGTTTCCGCTGTTTTCGTTGTTTTCTGCGCTGGCGCCGCTCGGGGCTGAGTTGGGATTATTGGCCATTTTGATTTCCTCCTAAGATTTCGTTTTTAAACTGGGCGAATTGGTCGGTAATGATTTGGGTAGGGTTTATGTGATATTTATCGAAAAAAGCTTGGAAAGTTTCGGGGGGAGTGTTGGGATCTTTTAAGAGTTCATCGATTTCGTCGTGGGCCGCTAGACTAAGATTGCCAAAGAGCGCGGTACCGATGCGGTCATCTAGAACCGCGATGGCCTGCTCGCGGAATTTTGCGAGTGCTTCGGCGGGCTGACCGGTAGGATATTTTTGTTTGATGATTTCGTCGACAAACTGGCCCAAGGTTTCTCGATCAATGAGGGTTTCGTGCATTTTTTGATTTCCTGTTTGACCTTTTATATTTCTAGATTAGCATAAGCGGCTGGAGTAGTCAAGGGGTTCAAAAAACCGAACGCTGTGTTCGGTTTTTTGGTTATGGCTTTTTTAGACGATATTTAATACTGCTAATGCCATTTCGTAAACGATGTGGACATATAGCGGGTCTATTCGATAAAGTACTCCTTTCATAGTGGTTAATTCCCTTTCTAAAGTGCGGCAGTTGTTAAACTGTGGCGAGTCTAGTCTTGTTTAATTCTTGGTTCCTAAACTTCTTAAGGCCGGAGAAGGCTAGTTTGACTTGGAAACTTTTGATTTGCTTAAGGGATTCTTTGCTGACCTTCTTGGGACTAATGTATTCTTCTTCCTCTTTTTCGTCCCCGCCGTAGATGGCGTAGTCTACGTCGATGTCATCTTTCCACTCTGAATCGATGACCTTGTTTGGGATGTTTAATGTTTGTTTGTTAGTGTTTGTGTCCGCCATTTTTGACTCCTTTTTGTTTTTGTGTTTTAATTTTGTTTGTTAGAATGTTTGTTTTGTGTTCTAACTTATTTTGAGTATAGCACACATCGTCCAAAATGTCAATAGTGTTTATGCTTATTTTGCACAAAAAGTCAAGCACAACTGGGGTGAATACACCCTAGAGTTTTTCGAGCGAAATAGTGATGTTAGTGGAGGCGAGTTTGACAATTTCGTCGTGGGAGTAGTTTTGGTCCTTGGCAATAGAGTCGGCGCCAACTTCGGATTTGACGAGGTCGAGATAGTTTGCTGGGGTATCGATGGAGAGGGAGAGCTTGATACGGTCGTCCATGGCGAGGCCGGCGTGTTTTCTGGCGGATTGGATGGCGCGGATAAGGTCGCGGACGTAGCCCTCTTCTTTGAGCTCGGGGGTGAGGGTTTTGTCTAGATAAAGTTCGTCGCCGTTTTTAATGGATTTGACGTTGACTTCGTCCATAATAATCTGCTCGTAGAAGTCGTCGAGCTTGCCGCCGGGGTAGATGAGAGTGCTGAGGGGCTGGCGGATTTTGATCTGTTCCTCAGTATCGGACTTTTGCATACGGAGGGCGAGGGCGTCTGTAATGATAGTGCGGGCGCGGGACATGTCATCGAGAATGCGATCGCGAGGGTTGTTTTCGAGGCCGCCCGGCCAGTCGAGAAGATGGACGGATTCGTTTTTGCCAGTGAGTTTCTGATAGAGTTCTTCGGAGATAAAGGGGGTGAAAGGCGCGAGGACGATGGCAGTAGATTTAAGCATAGAATAGAGGGTGTCGAAAGCAACGAGTTTATCTTCGCGGCTATCGTTTTTACTGAAGCGGCGACGAGAACGGCGGACATACCAGTTGCTAAGATCGTCAATAAACGGTAATACGCCAGCGAGAGCCTTGGGAATGTTGTATTCTTTCATGCCGGTGGTGATTTCGTCACGAAGTTGATAGAAGCGCCGAATAATCCAGCGATCGAGAGGATTTTTGATAAGGACGGGCTGTTCGAAATCTTCGGGACTGATACCCTCGATCTCGGCGTAGGTAGTGAAGAAGTCGTAGACATTCCAGAGCATGCTGAGCTTGCGGTGGATGTCGGAAACGTCTTTGTCGAGGAGGGCAAAATCTTCGCCGGAGAGGACGGGGCTAGAGAGAAGGAGAAAGCGGAGGGCGTCGGCGGAGTATTTGTCCATGAGCTCGTTCGGGTCGGTGAAGTTGCCGAGGGATTTGCTCATTTTGCGACCGTCGTTCCCCGCCAAAGTGCCGGTAGTGATGACGTTTTTGTAAGCGTTTTTGTGGCCTTGCTTAGCCTTTGGTCCGAAGGCGCCGATTTCGGCTAGTGCGGTGTTCACAGCGTGTACATAATAGAACCACGCACGGACTTGGCCGACGTATTCGACGATAAAGTCGGCGGGGTAGTTTTTTTCGAACTTGGCTTTATTTTCGAAGGGATAGTGGAGCTGGGCAAAAGGCATGGAGCCGGACTCGAACCAGCAGTCGAGAACCTTTTCGATACGGGTGAAATGCTCGCCGTCGATGTCAAATTCGATTTCGTCGACCCAGGGGCGGTGATAATCGTCGAGGGTTTGGCCGGAGAGTTCCGCTAATTCCTTGTAACTGCCGATGACCTTAACGCTGCCCTTATCGCCTTTCCAGACGGGCATGGCGGTGGCCCAGAAGCGGTCGCGGGACAAATTCCAGTCGGGGGCGGCTTCGATGTTTTTGGCGAAACGGCCGTGTTTGAGGTACTCTGGGAACCAGTTGATGTTTTCGTTCTCGGCTAACATGAGAGGCTTTTGACCTTCGATGTCAAAGAACCAGCTTGGAAAAGCACGATACATAATGCGCTCTTTAGAACGCGGATTAAAGGGGTATTCGTGTTGGATGTACTCGATTTTGTAGATAATTCCCTGCTCCTCGAGGCACTTGGCGATGAATTTATTGCCAGCCCAAATCTGGATGCCATGCTCATCGGTGTCGCGGACACCGAGTTCGTGGAGTTTGTCGGCGTATTCGGCGATGTAGTAGCCGTTTTCGTCGAGAGTGTCGACGAAGCTGATTTGGTCTTGGTGGGCTTCGTAGAGTTTATAGTCATCTTCGCCGTAGGCAGGGGCGATATGAACGATGCCGGTGCCTTCTGCGTCGCCAACGAAGTCGGCAGTGAAGACTTGGCAAGGCGTACCGTCGAGTGAAGTATATTCGAGACCTTCTAGGTCTTTGCCTTTGATGGTCTGCTCTGGCTTCTGATCGCCGAAGAGCTTGTTCGCGAGTTTTTTAGCGACAATGAGGTTTTCGCCGTCTATATTATATATACCGTAGTCCAAATCTTTTGAGACTGCGAGGGCGCGGTTGGCCATCAGCGTCCAGGGCGTTGTAGTCCAAGCCAACAAATAAATGGACTTAGCGGATGTCTTCTTCGGACCGGAGTCGCTCGCGCCCGTCGTTACGGGGCTCGCGCTCCTCGCTACCTCGG
>CAYNBW010000044.1:0-6281 GCA_964396015.1 uncultured Candidatus Saccharibacteria bacterium
TACTCGTAAGGGTAAGGCGATTGCGGTCGGTGGTGCACAACCTAAGGCGGCAAGCAAGACATAAGGAGTAAATATGGCAGAAGAAGTGAAAACTACTACAGCTGCTGAGACCGAGGGGAAAACTCCGAAGTCTAAGCAAGGCAAAAAAGGCAAGCGAATTGTGACCAGTGGGGCAGTACACATTCAGGCGACTTTTAACAACACGCTCGTCAGTGTGACTGACAAGCGAGGCGAGGTACTCGCAGCTTCGTCGGCGGGAGCGAATGGCTTTCGTGGTTCGAAGAAGGGTACGGCTTTTGCGGCGGGGGTGGCGGCAGAGAAAGCGCTAGAGACTGCGAAGAAAAACCATGGTTTGAATTCGGTAGATGTATATGTATCTGGGATTGGTCTGGGGCGTGATGCGGCAATTCGAGCAGTGTCGACGGTCGGAATGAGACTGGATAGTATTACTGATGTAACCCCGATTGCGCATGGTGGTGTGCGACCGAAGGGAGAAAGGAAACCGTAATGGCTAGAGATAATTCCCCAATTGTAAAACAGAGTCGTCGTGAAGGTTTTGCTTTGGCGCCAAAAGCGCACAAAGTGATGGCTAAAAAGACCGGGATTCCGGGTGAGCATGGCGATAAAAGGATGCGAGGCGGTAGCCTGTATCTGACGCAACTACGCGAAAAGCAAAAGGTGCGTCGGATGTATGGGTTGCTGGAAAAACAGTTCGCTAAAGTAATGCGAGAGGCACAAAAAGCGGAAGGTTTGACTGGTGAGAAGCTCTTGGAGTTTTTGGAGCGGCGAGCGGATAACGTGGTGTTTCGGGCTGGCTTTGCGACGACTCGTCGTCAGGCTAGGCAACTGGTTAGTCACGGGCATTTCCTATTAAACGGGCGGAGGATTGATATTCCTTCGATTCGCTTGAACCCGGGTGACGTCCTTGAGGTGCGACCGAAATCTAGCAAACTTGAGTATTTCAAAAACTTGCCAAATATAATGGGCGCAAGCAGTGCAACGTCGCTGACTTGGATGAAAGTTGACGGCAAGAAGATGAAAATTGAAATTACAGGGCAGCCAAAACGCGATGAAGCTGAGGCTGGCATCAATGAACAATTAATCGTCGAGTATTACTCACGTTAAGGAGAAATTAAATGACAACAAAGAACATTCATGAAGCAGTACTAGCTGAGGTTAGGGAGCTTAGCGATACCCAGGCTGAGTTTGTGATTAAACCGCTTTATTATGGGTATGGCAATACGCTCGGGAACTCTCTGAGACGGGTGCTTCTCTCAAGCGTGAAGGGCGCAGCGATTACGGCGTTCTCGATTGAGGGGTCTAGTCATGAGTTTGCAGCGATTCCGGGTATTCGAGAAGACGTGGTAGATATCATGTTGAATTTGAAGAACATTCGCTTTAAGATGCATACTGATGCGCCAGTGGAACTTGATTTGGAAATCAAGGGTGATAAGCAATCCGAGAAAGATGGCGATAAGCGAGTGGTGGCTGGCGATATTAAGTTGCCGGCGGAAGTAGAGATTGCCAATCCAAACCAGATTATTTGCCACATTGATGATCCGAAGTTTGTACTGAAGATGCATTTTGTAGTGGAGTCTGGGCGTGGATATCTCACGATTGACCGTTCGAGTGAAGAGCGCGTACATTCGGATATGATTGCGATTGACGCGGTCTTTACGCCGGTACTTCGAGTGCGTTACAAGGTGGAAAATACGCGTGTGGGGCAGGATACGAATTTGCAACAGTTGACGCTGACGGTGGACACCGATGGCACGATTACGCCAAGGGAAGCGTTTGAAGAAGCTGCGGCGATTTTGGTAAATCAATATACGGCACTAGCTGGCAGTACGAAGGTCGAATCGACGCCAGCGCCGGGCTTGAATCAAGATGAGGACGATGCGGGACTTTTGCTTCCGATTGAAGAACTTGATTTGTCGGCCCGAACGGCTAATGCACTACTGAACAACGACATTAAGACGGTGAGGGATCTCGTGATGCTCTCGGAGACCGATCTTAAGGATTTGAAAGGGTTCGGTAGCAAGGCACTAGACGAAGTGAAAGAAAAGTTAACGGAGTTAAATATCTAATATGCACCGACATGGATATAAAGGCCGGAAATTCGGCCGAGAGACCGATCAGAGGTTGGCGCTCCGTCGTGGGTTGATGTGCTCTCTGATTAAATATCAAACTATAACTACGACGCTAGCAAAGGCGAAGGAGATTCGGCGATATACCGAGAAGCTGGTAAGCTTGGCGCGGAAGGGCGGGTTGAAGAATCGACGGCTAATTATTGCGAGGTTAAATGACCTCGAGGCGGCGACACTACTTTGCGACGTGATTGCGCCACAAATTAAACGTGATTCGGGCTATCTTCGGATTGAACACGCCGGATTTCGGCGAGGCGATAATGCTGAGATGGGCACGATTAGTTTTGTGGATGAGATTTCGTTTGAAGCGCCTAAGGAGGCTGAAGATTCGAAAAAGTCCGAGGCTAGCAAAAAGGAGGCTAAGTAATGAAAACTTATGCACAGAAAACAACAGAAATTAGTCGCGAATGGTGGCTAATTGACGCGTCTTCGCTTCCACTAGGGAAGTTGGCGGTAGTGATTGCCGACAAATTGATGGGGAAGTCGAAGGTGACCTATACGCCGCATATCGATAATGGCGACTATGTGGTAGTGATTAACGCGAAGAATTTGCAGGTGACTGGCGACAAGATGCTACAGAAGAAGTACTATCGCCACAGCGGGTTCCCGGGTGGATTGACCGAGCTTCGGCTGGAGGAAGTGGTGGAGAAAAATCCGGCACTGGCGATTTCTGAAGCAGTAAAGGGAATGCTCCCGAAGAATAAATTGTCTGCAGAGCGGATGAAGCGGTTGCGTATCTTTGAGGGTGCGGAACACGCTCATGGGGCGCAGAATCCAAAGGAGATTAAATAATGGTTGCAACGAAGAAATATGCATATGGTTTGGGACGACGGAAGTCGGCTACGGCAACGGCAAGATTGTATGCTGGTAAGGGTGAAATTACCATTAACGGTAAGCCGGCATTGGATTACTTGTCTGGTAATAAGACGTATTTGGCTGAAATTACCGATCCCTTGGCAATTGCTGAGAAACAGAAAGAATATGATATTTCGATTTTGGCTAAGGGCGGGGGCTTGGCTGGGCAGGTTGATGCGATTAAACTGGCTATCTCAAAGGCTTTGACGGTGGAAGCGCCAGATTTGCGTCCGATGCTGAAGAAGGCGGGGCTGACCTCGCGCGATCCTCGCGAAAAGGAACGCAAGAAATATGGTTTGCGTTCGGCAAGGAAACGCGAGCAGTTCTCGAAGCGTTAAAGAAGTGGACTTTTCTTTGAAAAAGAAAAGTCCAGCAAAAGAAAACAGTATGAATACAGAGTCAGGCACATGTCCTGACTCTGTATTTGATTATGAAAAAGCCCGACTTAAGTCGGGCTTTTTGTTAAGTGTCGTAGGGTGTATTTAAAGCGTCTTTGATGGGCTCGTAAGGATCGCCTCGATGGGAGCTGCTGGCATAAAATAGATTATGCGTACCGGAGCTGTTGCCGTTCCAGTACAGATGGGTTTCTGGTACTACACGACCGACATCTTCGCCGGTGAAGCCGACTTGCTCTAATATATATCGGGCCATAACGTCGATGACGACCCGACCGATATCTGGGTTGGGGGTTAACTTCATGGCCTTTTCATAGGTCGAAAATTGACCAGGAGCCGTGAGGATACCATGAATAGTATCGTTTCCGACGAACCCGGGATGATGTAGGCGTGTAAGGATAACCCACGCGTGGGCTGCCCATTCGGTGTCTGATTGGCTGATCTCGTCCTCGGCTTGGATGACGAGGGTTACTTCTTGGATTTCTTCCTCGGCGAAATAGAGGAAGATATTGTTCTTGATCCATCGGAGTTGATCTTCCGGGGAGATTGCCATATCTCCATGAATTGTGGTTCTACCGATTTCGTCGGTCTCATTGGCCTTGATATTATTGGGCTCGCTGATTTCGAATTCGTTGATTTCTTCAGCTTCTTCAGCTTCATTATCTATATTATCCGTGGAATCCGCCACGGTTTCGGGATCGGCTTTTAAAAACACGTTTGGTCTGATGTAGGTAAAAGAGGGGTTTATTTTTTCCGCTAAGAACTCGCTGTAGCCTTTTAAAGCAAGTTCATGCGGATACTCTTTTGCGAAAATTTTAGGGAAATCAAAATTCTCCTCAGAGGCGGCCACGACGGTTGTGTAGGCTCCCAGGAAGAAACCGAAGCTTCCAAGGAATAGAACAATGCTCTTTAATGAAAATTGATTGATGAGTTTCATAAAATGCACCTCCTTTGTGACTTGCCCCTTGTAGGATATTCACTTGAAATATCTAGAACACTTGATAACTTTTAAGGGGCTTATTCGTTTAACAAATACAACCTTCTAATTGTAGCACATTTTGCAATAAAAAGCAAGCCTTGAGGCGATTTGGTGGAGTGTAGGAGATCACTTCGTAATCTCTGGTCATTCCTAAAAAATAAAAAACAAGTCGCAAGCGACTTCTTTTTTATTTTTGGTCTTAGAGACCACAGGGCGTCGCCTCAAAAAATCCAAAATAAATTTTGGATTTTTACTCGGTTCCTACTGTGGTGGAGTGTAGGAGATTCAAACTCCTGACCTCCGCAATGCGAATGCGGCGCTCTATCAGCTGAGCTAACACCCCATATTTATATTATAGCACAAAAATGCAAAAATAGCACTAGTAAAGTGCTATTTTTGCGGCGTTTTAGATGCCGGGGACGGGGAATTTGCTGGCGAGAGCCTTGACCTCGGCGTGGATGGTTTCGAGTTCGGCGGAGTAATCGGTTAGTTTATCCTCGGAGCCGGCTTTTCTGCAGATGTCGGCGACTTTTTTCATCCAGAGGGCGAGAGTTTTCATCTCTTTGGTGCCAAGGCCACGAGTAGTGATGGCGGGAGTGCCGAGGCGGACGCCAGAGGGGCGGAAAGCGCCACCTTTATCGGAGGCGATGGCGTTGGCATTTAAGGTGAGACCGACGAGGTCGAGGGCGCGTTCGTAGATTTTGCCGTCGATACCGAAACTGGTTTGCATATCGATGAGGATGAGGTGGTTGTCGGTGCCACCACCTTGGAGGGTAAAGCCGAGGTCTATGAGTTCGCTCGCTAGGGTTTTGGCGTTTGTGACAATGTCTGCCGCATAGGTTTTGAACTCGGGGCGCAGGGCCTCACCAAAGGCGACGGCCTTGGCAGCGATAATATGCTCGAGAGGGCCGCCCTGGGTGCCAGGAAAAACGGCGCGGTCGATGAGGATGGGGAGATTTTTCAGGGTCTTTTCGGGCTTTTTGAGTGGAGAGGCGACGTTGCCACGGGTCAAGATAAGGCCACCACGGGGACCGCGGAGGGTCTTGTGAGTGGTGGTGGTCATGAGGTCGAAGCCGTGGTCTAGGGGATTGTCGTGGACACCACCGGCGATGAGACCGGCGACGTGAGCCATGTCGGCCATGAGCAAGATTTCGTGACCGAACTTTTTCGTGGCTTTGTCGCGGATTTTGGCAATGCGGTCGAAATCGGGGATTTTCATAAAGGCAGAGTAGCCGACGAGGATGATGCGGGGGTCGCTCTCGAGTGCCTTTTTCTCGAAGTCGGCGTAGTCGATATCACCGGTATTGGTGACGCCGTAGCCGACAAAGTGATAGATGTGGGCGGCTTGGGTAACAGGGGCGCCGTGGGTGAGATGACCGCCAGCTGGTAGGCTCATGCCGAGGATGGTGTCGCCGGGCTCGCACCAAGCGAAGTAGACGGCGTTGTTGGCCTGAGCGCCGGAGTGAGGTTGGACGTTGGCGTGGTCGGCATGGAAAAGCCGGCAGGCGCGATCGATGGCGAGGCGCTCGATACGGTCGATGTTGGTCTGACCCCCGTAGTAGCGGTAATCGGGGAGAATTTTGTCGGCGATTTCTTCCTCACTCCACTCTTCGAAACTGGAGTCGTCGGCGCGGCCACAGCCGGTGCCGTCGAAGTGAGGGTAGCCCTCGGAATATTTATTGGTTAAGATGCTGCCCATGGCCCTTAGGACGTCGGCGGAAACGTAGTTTTCGCTTGGGATAAGCTCTAGGCCTTCGGACTGGCGCTGTTTTTCTTGATCAATCAAATTAAAGACTAAATCTTGCATAATTTCTCCTTAGTTAAGTTTTTGATAACGGACGATTGAATAAGCTAGATCATCTTCCTTTCCTTTCTTGATTACTTGCCGGAAAAATTGACCGCGGT
>CAYNBW010000045.1:0-6232 GCA_964396015.1 uncultured Candidatus Saccharibacteria bacterium
TCCGCCCGCTCATATGGGCAACAATAACATGACCATTCTCGAGTTCCACCCGAAACTGGGTATTAGGTAACGCTTCCACAACACTACCTGTGAGTTTAATCACTTCCTTTTGACTAGCCATAAATTACCCTCTAATTATACTACACATTATAAAAAATGTAAATATGTTTTGCTTGAAAATTAGGGTGTTAGACGAGGAAGAAGGAGCAACGGAGCGAGCCGTACTATAAAGTACGGTGAGCCGAGTAGCGCATCTTCTGACGAAGTATAACACCCTAAGGTTCAAGCAAAACCGCGCGAGTGAATTGACGAGATAGGTAAGTTCCTTGCGCTTGCGACCATTCCCCAGTGCAAGTAATCAACGTCACTGACTCCTTGCCACTCTCAGGCGACTTCATCGCCGTTGCCATATATACATCCGACCGGTCTAGTGGCACTTCTATATTCTCAACTACTGCATAGGTAAACATCATTCCGTCACCCCTTTCCACCACAATTCTATCTCCCGCCACAAGTGACGGCAATTCCTTAAACACTCCGTGCATATGCGGCCCACCATTGTGTCCATCAATCAGCATCGTTTTACCTTGCCCCGGCTTGCCCGAAGATTCGTACCACCCTACATCAAAGATGTTATTCGGTGTCCCCAGTTCGCCATCCGGATTAATCCCCACCGGCAATATCCGCGCCTTTTCCACCCCCAACTTTTCTACCGAGAGATACCTCGGCCGATCCGCCGCCACCACATATTCTCTCACTTCCTCCTCAGTCGGCTCTACCTCAATCAATTCTTCGCCCTGTCCAACATTGTCAGTTACTACCGCCCGTTCACTCCCATGTTTCTCCTTAAAATACGCATCTTCATATGTCACCACCCGCACAAAGAACACCAGAAACAATACGCCAACCAAAACCACTACCCCCCACTTCACAATTCCGCGCCACCCACTAATTCTCAAACTCATTACTAAAATCGTCGTATGTTATCATTAATGCGCGAGAATCCATCGACCTAATATTCTCGAGTGCCACCGTCACTACGATTAAAAGCCCCGTACCCGAAATCGAAAGTCCGAGCGGTGCCCCAGTCGTTAAAATAAACACATAGTCCGTCGCAAATGGTAGCATCGCAATAACTCCAAGCGCCAACGCCCCAAAGAGATCCAGTCGCGTCACCACTTTGCCAAGATATTCCGCCGTCTTTGCACCCGGCCTCACTCCCTCGATGAACCCGCCCTGCTCCTGTAGATTATCCGCAATTTCCTTCGTATTAAAGATAATCGACGTATAGAAATACGTAAACGCAAATACCAACACAAAATACATCGCCGGATATACAAACCACTGCGCTGTAATCCCATCCGGATATTGCGTCGCAAAGTTCGAGGCCGAGGGCGCCGAGAAAATCGTCGTCAAATTCGCTCCAATTTCATTGCCCGGATCCACCGACGTAATCACCTGACCAACTAGCGCCGGCAATGACAAAAACGCCGTCGCAAAAATCACTGGCACCACCCCCGCCGCAATCAGTTTAATCGGCAAAATTGACTTAATCCCGCCATACGACGAATTTCCATGCACCCGCTTCGCATAATTAATCGTGATAATCCGCTGCGCCTCATTCAACTTCACCAAGAAATAAATCACAATCAGCATCGCCACCGCAAACCCTAGAATAATCCAGAATATCGTCGGGTTCACTGGCAACTCAAACCAGCCAAATACGTTCAGCCCACCCGACGTCGAGGTGTCAAACAGCGCTGACCCGAGCGACCCCATCGTAGTCGGTAGTTGCGAAATAATCGACGCAAAAATCAACGTCGATATCCCATTGCCGATTCCCTGCTCCGTAATCAACTCCCCCATCCACATGAGCAACACCGAACCCGCCGTCATCGCCGTCACCGACAAAATCCAGTCTCCCGCCGTCGGCACAAACTCCGTCGCCACATTCGCCGAAATCGTCGACTGATACAAGATAAAGATATACGCAATCGACTGTACTATCGCTAGCGGCACCGTCAACATCCGTGTCCACTGGTTAATTTTCCGCCGCCCCGACTCGCCGTCATTCGACAACTCCTCCAGCCGCGGTATCGCCTTCGTCAAAAGTTGCATCACAATCGACCCCGTAATATACGGCGACAACCCCACCAAGATAATACTAAACGACGCCAATCCGCCACCCGAAATCAAGTTCAAAAAGTTTGAAAAATCCGACTTCTCCAAAAGATTCGACACCGCCTCCTTAAACGTCGACGCATCCCCCATTGGCACCGGAATCTGCGCCAGCAACCTATACGCCACCAAAATCCCCAAGATTATCAAAATCCTCCGAAGCATATCTTTATTTTTGAACGATTTGAAAATAGTCGTAAAATGCATAAAACCTCTGAATTGTACTATATCTATAATACCACATCATTCCAAAAAAATAAAGGGTCTTTCGACCCTTTATTTCAATTTTAGATTGCCTCAAGATCGGCTTCCGTCGGAATCTTCGAATCTGGCGTCTCAAATTCTTCAATCGGCGCCACCCCCGTTCCTACCGGAATCTTTCGCCCGATGATTACGTTTTCTTTCAGCCCACGCAAATGATCAACCCGGCCATTAATCGCCGCATTAATCAACACCCGCGTCGTATCTTGGAACGATGCTGCCGACAGGAACGAATCCGAGAAAATCGACACTTTCGTAATGCCAAGTAGCAAATTGGTGTACGTTGCCGGCTCTTTCCCCTCGGCCTCTAGCCGCTGATTCTCATAGGTCGCCGCCGCCTTCGACACAATGTCGCCTGACACAAATTCCGAATCACCCGGATCATTAATTTGCACCCTCGAGAACATCTGTCGCACCAAGATTTCCAGATGCTTCGGCGAAATCTCGTGCCCCTGCGCCGAGTAGACCGAAAGTACATCGTTCATGATATACCGCTCAGTTTCTTCCACGCCCTTGAACTTTAAGAGATTCTGCAAGTTCAAAGACCCAGTCGTCAACCTATCGCCAGCCTGTACGATAGCGCCAGATTTCACCACCAATTCCGCGTCCCCCGGAATCTCAATTCGCGAAAGACCAGTCGGCGCCATCACCAACATCACCGCATCCTTAACTAACTGCACATTACCATCAGCAGGCGCCTTTACAGCAAGCAAATCACCCTTCTTCTTAATCAAAGTAGTACCAGCCTTGACCGTTTCACCGTCCTTCACCGCCGGCTTGCGACCGCCCAGCTCAAATCTCTCGATTTTGCCAGACGAAGGCGTCACCTGTACTACATAATGGTTACCATCCTCTGTCACTTCTACCGTACCGTCAATCGGCGATACATAGGCCTGACCTTTCGGCGTCCGCGCCTCAAGCAACTCCTCCACCCGCGGCAAACCTCGTGCAATCGCACCAGAGCCCGCCACACCAGAACCGTGCTTGGTATCAAGCGTCAGCTGCGTACCCGGCTCACCTAGCGACTGCGCCGCAATCACCCCCACCGGCTCATGCGCAGCCACTAGCTCACGAGTAGACATATCCACCCCATAAGCCTTCCTCGGCACCCCTTCCACCGCCGTCGTCGACAAAATCGACTGAATCTTCACCGACTCGATTTTCTCATCGGCCTCAATTTGCTCAGCCATGTCTTTCGTAATCAGCTCATCCGCCTCAAGATAGCCCGGCACCGGCTCTGCCGTATAACGCCCGCTAATCCGCGCCGCAAACTCGATCCCCGAAGCCTCAGTCTCATTACGATACACCGTAAACCCAGGATCTTCCGCTTCTTCTTCGGTCGTAAACACATCTTGCGACACGTCCACTAGCCGCCGCGTCAAATACCCCGAGTCCGCCGTCCGTAGCGCCGTCGACACCTGCCCCTGCCGCGCACCTCGCGTCGCGATAAACGACTCCAGCGTATTCAAGCCTTTTTTATACGACGACTTCACCGGAAGCTCGATTTCGTTGTTATTAATATCCACCATGATACCGATTTCCGCCGACGCTAACTTAATGTTCGAAATGTTACCCCGCGCGCCCGAGTTCACCATCACCGCAATATCCGTGTCCATCTCCGACAGTTTCTCCTTGAGAAAGTCCGAAATCTTGCCATCAATATCCCGCCAGTTATTGATTGTCAACTTATGCCGCTCGTCCTCAGTCAAAAGTCCCTCGTTGT
Organism: uncultured Candidatus Saccharibacteria bacterium; assembly: GCA_964396015.1. Lineage (GTDB taxonomy): Bacteria > Patescibacteriota > Saccharimonadia > Saccharimonadales > Saccharimonadaceae > Nanosyncoccus. The sequence continues at coordinate 4,163 of CAYNBW010000045.1, forward strand.
ATTGTTCCTGAATCAAAGCCGTCTTAGCATCACCCTCCGCAATAAAGTCGTCAATCTCGTCATACGTCGGATAGTCATCTTTCGCCGTCGAAATCGACGCAATCGTCTCATATTCAAACGCCAAATCCTTCAACGCATCTGCCGTCTTGACCATCACCTCCGAACCGTACAGGTCAAAGATGTCCGCCATCACTTTCGACAAATGTTTCTTGGTCTGCACCGAGTTATCGTACGGATACTCCTCTGGTAAAATCTCGTTAAAGATTACCCGTCCCAAAGTCGTATCGCGAATTTCCTTCTTTGCAAACACCCGAATCGGCGTCTGAAGCGCAATATCACCCTGGTCATAAGCCATCTCCGCCTCGTATACCGACGAATACGCCCGCGGCTTATCCGACTCCGTACCCGGCTTGTCATAAGTCAAATAGTACGCACCGAGCACCACATCCTGATAAATCGCCAGCACCGGTGAACCATCTGCCGGCTTTAGCAAATTTTTCGATGCCGACATCAACTCTCGCGCTTCCGTCTGCGCTGCCTCTGACAGCGGCAAATGCACCGCCATCTGGTCACCATCATAGTCAGCATTAAAGCCCGACGCCACCAAAGGATGCAACTTAATCGCTTTACCATCGATCAACCTCGGTTGGAATGCCTGTAAAGACAACCGGTGAAGCGACGGCGCCCGGTTCAGTAGTACATACTTCCCCTTAATCACCTCATCCAGCGCATCCCATACCACCGTTTCCTTCGCTTCAATCAGCCTCGAAGCCGACCGTATATTATTAGCATATTCATTGCCAATCAGCCACGAAATCACAAATGGTTTAAACAATTCCAGCGCCATTTGCTTCGGCAAACCGCATTCATGGAGGGACAACTCTGGCCCCACCACGATCACCGAGCGGCCCGAGTAATCCACCCGCTTACCCAAAAGATTCTGACGAAACCGCCCCTGCTTACCCTTGAGCAAATCCGACAACGACTTCAGTCGCCGACGCCCATTCGTCGAGTTCGCCCCGTGCGAGCCATGCGCCGCCGAATTATCGATCAACGCATCCACCGCTTCCTGCAGCATCCGCATCTCATTTCGACAAATCACCTCTGGCGCATTCAAATCCAGCAGTTTCTTCAACCGGTTATTTCGGTTAATCACCCGCCGATATAAATCGTTAAGATCCGATGTCGCAAACCGCCCACCAGGCAACGCAATCATCGGTCTAAGATCCGGTGGAATCACCGGAATTACCGTCAAAATCAAATCTTCCGGTCGAATTCCCGCCGCCTGCATTCCCTCTAGCGTCTTAAGCCGCTTCTGCAACTTCTTCTCTTTCTGCCCCTTGGCTTCCACCTCCTCAGCTCTTAGTTCATCAATCAAAGTATCAAGATCAATCTCATCAAGCAACTTCTTAATCGCCGTTGCCCCCATCTCTACCGTGATCAAATCTTCATATTCTTCTGGCAAATTCCGGTATTCAACTTCCGTAATCACCCCGCCCTTCTTAAACGATTCAAGCAGTCCCTTCCGATAAGCAAAATCTTTCTCCAGCTCCGCCAACTCGGCAGTCTGTGCTTCCGCCAAAGCTTCTACGTTCGCACCTTTCTCCGCCGACTCTTTCTCATAGCGCAATCTAATAGCCTCTCGCGCCGCCATCGTCTGATTTTCCAAATCTTCCAATTTCCGCTGAATTACGTCTTCTTTAGCATCCGTTATCAGATATGTCGCAAAATACACTACTTTCTCGATGTTCTTCACTGTTACATCTAGCAACAGCGACAAAGCCGACGGAATCCCGCGCATAAACCAAATGTGTGCCACCGGCGCCGCCAACGCAATATGCCCCATCCGCTCACGTCGCGTAATTGACTTTGTAACGAGATTACCCTCCTTATCCACCGCCTGTTCGCGCGACCGCACCCCTTTCAGCTTCGAATCATGCGGATTAATATCCTTCGTTGGCCCAAAAATCCTTTCGCAGAATAGCCCATCCCGCTCTGGTTTTTGTGTCCGATAGTTAATCGTTTCTGGCTTTGTTACTTCGCCATAGCTCCAATTCAAGATGTCATCCC
>CAYNBW010000046.1:0-5752 GCA_964396015.1 uncultured Candidatus Saccharibacteria bacterium
TGCTTCCGTCTGCTCAGCGCATCCCGGAAATGCCGCAAAGTAGTCTAACCCATACTCGTCCACAAAATAGCGAAACGGAAACCGATCCCCAAAAATCAACTCTTTTTTCTTACTATTTGCCACCACATCGCGTATCTGCCGGTCAATCTCAAAAAGCCGCGCATTATAGGCTGCCGCATTTTGCTCGTAACTAGCTCGTCTTTCCGGATGCAAACCCGCCAATTTTTCTTTAATTCCATTGACCAGTTTTATCGCATTCACGGGACTCGTCCAAATGTGCTCGTCATATTCCACTTCCTCATGCTGATCATGGGCCTCACCTTCATGTCCCTCATGCTCACCCCCACCATCATGCTTATGCCCATCCATCCCTTCCGCAAGTTCCTCCTCTTTCACTTCCACGAGGTCCATTAGTCGCAACGTTTTCTCCGCCGGTATTTCATTATCCCGCAACAAATCCGTCACCCACTCCTCCGACTCGCCCCCCACATAAACAAACAACTCCGCATTCTTTATTTTAATAATGTCCTCCGGCGTCGGTTCAAAATCATGTGCCTCCGCCCCCGGTTTCACCAACATCGCCACCTCCGCCTCGTCTCCTATCACCGCCCGCGCTAGGTCATACCCAGAAAACCCCGTCGCCACCACACTCGCCGTCTCCTCACTCTTTCTCCCGCCAAGCCCCATCACCGCCAAAACCGCACCCAGAAAAACCACCGCCACCGTCACCACTCCGCCAATAATTCTCAGAGCCTTGCGGTTCATTCGCTCTCTACACCTCTACGAGTTCGTACTTAGTCTCCCCTAGCCCAAGCGACTCCGCATACGGCAAAATCTCCCGCCCCTGCCGCGAGTCAATCCGCTCCATTAGTGCCCTCACCCCAGCATCCTCCGGGTGCTCCTCCGCGTACTGCCAAATCATATCAATAAACGCCTGGTCATTCGCCACCGGGTCAACCGACGCCACAATGCCAAGATCCTCCATTACCGGATCGTCCTGCTTCGCATCGCAGTCGCACGACGTCGAAATCGCATTCATCACCGTAATGTACACAATCGGCCGCCCCTTCTCTTGCAAATAATCCGCCACCGCCGTCGCCGCTTCCGCCATCGACTCAATAAAATCAATTTGCTCGTGTTTCGACACCCAACACAATGTCGGGCTCTCCGTTTTCCCACACGAATGAATATAAGCCTTCCCCTTTCTCGACGCAAACCCAATCGATTGATTCTTCAGGTTCGCACCAAATCCCCCCATCATATGTCCCTTCCCGTGCGCCAAATTCACGAACGAATCATAATTATCAAAATGCGACCCCAAAAGGTCATATTCAAGATGTTTCCCATTTCGCACCGGGATTTTTATCTCCCCCTCCGCATCCATAATATCCACTTCCGCAAACGACGTAAACCCGTGTTCCTCCGCCACCTTCATGTGGTCTTTCGCCGTATTGCGCGCCCCACCATAAGCGGTGTTGCATTCCACAATCACTCCATTCAGCGACTTCACAAACGGTCCAATCAAATCCGCCTTCAGGTATCCTTTCGCCCCCTTCTCTCCAGTTGACACCTTCACGCCCACCCGCCCAGGCAACTTCACCCCCAGTGCTTCATACGCTCGCTCCAGCCCCGCCGGCGAAATTTCTTTCGTAAAAAATACCTTTGCCATCAATTCACTCCTTTCATTAATTATATCACCATCCCCCTATTTCAACAAGGATTCCCACGAAGTAGCCCCCTCGTCGCAAGCATATTCACCCCCTTCCCGATAGTCCACAAACAGCTTCACTTCCTCTACCGGCATCACAAACTCCATCTCCCGAATTACCGCGTGATTCACCACTGTATAATCCAACACCCTAAACTCCGTCCAATTCGAATTCCAAATTCTCGCCCGTTGGTCATACATTAACCGACATATTGCACTCTCATACTTTTTCCCCGGCTTCTGCTTCGCCGTCAACCTCTGCACCCAAACTTCCGTATAATCCGCCTCCGGCCGCATTCGCGCCTTCGCCATCACCCTATCCGCCAAACTTTTCCGTGAAATCCCCGGATTAAAACTCATCAGCTTCGTCAAAATCGCCACCAAAATCTGTACTACCCGTGGGTTCCGTACCAACATCTCCACCACAATCCCCACTAGCGGGTACAAATCCCCCGTCCGATGCTCCAGCCCGTAAATCTTCCGCTCGTATAGTTCAAACAATGCTTTTTGCACACTCCCCGAATTCGGATATCTTCGCGCCAATTCATAAATCAACAGCAACTGTTTTTGTAACCCCAATTCCCTCACCCCAAAGCCTATTTCCCCACCTCTCGCCACCACGTCCCCCGAATCCGGTTGCGCCCCCGTCACCATCCCAGCCATCGCGTCCCAACACGCCTTATCTTCCTTCCGTGCGCCCACAATAATCTCATCCGATATCTTCGTCTTCGTCGCATTCAACTTCATGCCAAACCTCAAGAGCACTTCCGCCAAAATCTTCACGAGCCGCCGCACCATCATTTCGTCTTTCGCAAACATCCGATAATCATCCCGAAATCTTACTACCGTAAACTCCCCTTTGAGTTTCTGTCTACGCACCTCGTTATCAAACGCCACGTCGATATAGCCAAGCACCGCCTCCGCCAATAAATCCGCGAGCACCGACCCCTGCGGTAACCCCCTATAATTCCCCCTCTCCGACGCCGCCAACACCTTCGCCATCTTGTCCCCCACTCCACCCCCAATCGCCCGTTCTAACAACCTGAGGTCCATCGACGCATAACAGTCCTGAATATCCGTCTTCGCCATTACGTTGTAATAAATCGCCATCTTCATCGACGTTTGCTCAATCCCATTCCACCACTGCATAATCGACGCCGCCGCCACACTCCGCTGCGTCATCAGTCCCGGCGCCACGCTCGTACACATTACCGTCTTCTGCCGTTGAAACAGCGAAAACCTCGCCTGTACCCTTCCCCAATTCTCCACCAGTATTCGCACTAATTCCACATACACCAACGGATGAATAATCCTAAACTCCCTCTGTGCATATTCCTGCGCATTTTTACTCACCGGCAACCGATAATTCACCCCCTCGCACTCCCGCATCTTCTCAAGCTGCTGTTTCCCGAGCCGCTCTTGCCCCAATTTCTTATCCATCTCCCTTAGTATCGGCGTAAAGTCAAAATACCTCGGGAGCACCACCGTAAAATAGTTTTCCGATTTCATCAGAAATCTTTTTACCTCAAAATCCCCTACCCCCAACCTTAAACCTCCATTCTCGTGCATACTTTCTATTATATCACAAGTTATTTTGCATATTCTACTGCACGAGTCTCACGAATCACATTCACCTTAATCACCCCCGGATAGCTCATTGTCGCCTCAATCTTGTTGGCAATGTCCCGCGCTAATTTCAACGCCGACAAATCGTCAATCTGCTTCGGCTCCACAATCACCCGAATCTCCCGCCCTGCCGAAATAGCATAAGCCTTATCAATCCCCGGGAACGAAGTTGCGATATTTTCAAGGTCACGCATCCGCTCCGCAAAGTTCTCCGCCGAAATGTTCCGCGCCCCCGGCCGTGCCGCACTCATCGCATCACAAATCTTAATGATAATCGCTTCCGGCGTCGTCGGCTCAATGTCATCGTGATGTGCCGCAATCGCATGCACCACCGGATCCGGCATCCCATATTTCTTCGCTAGTTCCGCACCAATCTCTGCATGTTTCCCCTCGATTTTATGCGTCACTGCCTTGCCAATATCGTGCATTAGCGCCGCCGTCTTTGCCACCCGCTTATCCGCGCCAATTTCCTCCGCAATCATCCCCGCCACGTGCGCCATCTCAATCGAATGTAGTAGCACATTCTGCCCATACGAAGTCCGAAACTTTAGTTCACCAAGCAAATGCACCAATTCTCGCGGTATTCCCACCAGCCCCACTTCGCGCACCGCATCTTCCCCCGCACGTACCACTTCTTTCTCAATTTCTTTCTCGCCTCGCGCCACCGCCTCTTCGATCGACGCCGGGTTAATCCGCCCATCTTTCATCAACCGCTCCAGCGCATATCGCGCCACCTGTCGACGAATCGGGTCAAACGACGACAATACCACCATCCCCGGCGTATCGTCCACCATGATGTCCACCCCCGTCGCTCGCTGCAACGCCTGAATATTCCGCCCCTCTTTACCAATAATCCGTCCCTTCATATCATCATCCGGCAACCTCAGCGCCGTCACCGTCCGATCCGCCGTCACCTCGCTCGACATTCTCTCCATCGCAGTAAGCAGTATCGCCTGCGCCGCCTCATCTACATCGTGCCGAATTTCTTTCTGCTCCTTCACCACCAAGCCAACCAAATCTTGCTTGATGTCGTTTTCGGTCATCTTCATTAACTTTTCCCGCGCCTCGTCTTTCGACAGCACCGCAATTTTCTCCAATTTCTCGTGCTGCTTCGTCCGAATTTCTCGCACCTCGTTCTTAAGGTCTTCGAGCTCCTTCTCTTCCCGATTCAACTTTTCCGTTTTCTTTTCCAGTTGGTCCAGCTTCGCATCCAACGCCCCCTCCCGCTCCGCCAACCGGTTCTCCGTTTTCTTCCATTCTTTGCGTCGCTCATTTTCCTCACTTTGGTTCTTTTCCGTCACCGCCGCCGCTTCTTTTTTCGCGTTCATCACGATGTCCTGCGCCTCACGCTTCGCCTTCCGCACTAAGTCATCCGCCTTATCCTTCCCCCCGTTTTCATTATGTTTATTGTAGGCAAAAATCCCGCCTGCGCCCACGCCCAGCCCCACTATCGCGGCAATAATTGGAATCACTATTTCCATATTTTCCTTCTTTCTAATTGTTTTTGTTGATATCTTTCTCTATACCAACGGGCTAACAAATAACATCAATTAATAAATTTCTATCTCTATTATAACACATTTTTCCAAAAAATAAAACCTCCACAAAACCCTTGCCAAAATCTCCAAACCGCGCTATACTTAAAACGTAAATTATCAATTAACCGAGAATCGACAATTTACAATCGCGTATTTATACGCAACCTACAATTTGGAAACGACTTGTGCTAGTTCTCATCGGCATAAAACAGCACCGTCAGGTGAATTGCTAGCTGATGAAAACTGAAAGGTTATGATTGGTTGTCGATTCTCGGGCCTGCGGTGCTGTTTTGTGTATGCAACTCCGCTAGGCAAAAAGAGGAGAGCAATACATGCAAGTCATACAACTAAAACAACTAAGCAATTATATCAAATATTCCCACCGTCTGACATTATCCGGAATCTTCGCCACCTTTTCACTTTGTTTGTTCAGCTTGTTAACGATTTTTCCGTTAGTAAGTCCTGAACAAAAAACCGAAGCCGCCACCGGTACAGCGTCTACTACCTCTCTCACGCTGAGTACTACCGGTGGCGCTTCATTGGATCTAGCTGTTAATAATAGTGACGGTACTTTTAATGAAACTACTGCTACTACTGGACAAGCTCAGTTTACTGTCGCCACTACTAACTATACTGGCTACACCCTCAGCATCCAAAACTCAAGTAGCAGTACTGACCTTACTGCTACAGGCACTGGCACTTCTGGCACTGGTACTTCCACTATTGCTTCTATTCCCACCGGCTCTTCTCTCACTTCCGCCCAGTTCAATAACGCCACCTACAACGGCAAATGGGGCTACAAACCCAGCAAACTCAATTCTCAGCCAAACTCTAACTACATTCCATCTCCCACTACTACCGCCACTACCCTCAACATTAC
>CAYNBW010000047.1:0-5660 GCA_964396015.1 uncultured Candidatus Saccharibacteria bacterium
CCTCCGCTTCCCCTTGCTTAATCAAAATTGTCCTTGACATGGGGAGCACTTTAATGGACAATATGAAGGTTCCGTATCTCTGTGGTGGGGTTCTGTTCTTCCTCCTGACGAAGGCTGCGCTCCCTGATGGCACTGCGCGTGATCATCAGGCAGGGCTTAAGGATGAACATTCTGAGCCGATCCTCATGCGGGATTTGATTTATACATTTACCGGAAGCAACAACTATGGCGCTCCGAAAGACACATCAAAATATAAAGACTGCCTGACCGAGGGCAGCAGTAATGTTCCATTTCATGACATCGCAAAATGCACGATCTACGGCAACATGGTTGCGGAGAACTACAGCAGTGCTTTGAAGCGGATGGACGAGTTTGTGGATTGGCATTTGGATCCGGAGATGAGAAGATGGTTTGTGAAGGCTGTTCTGGAAGTGATTGAAAATGATTCTGATATTCTCGAGAACGACGCTTTCTTCATAATGTCCGATGGGTCAACGGTCACGAAAAAAGAGATTAAGGAGATGACGAACTTTGACCTGTCTGCATTTCTTGTCGGGGTGCTACACTATGTCCTTAACAAGCGTCGCGGTCATAATGCCTTAGGTATAGCCACACTGGACACCATAGGACAGAAAAAGAATCGTAAGCCCAGAACCTATACTGGAAATCTCGGGGAAGCAATAACCAGAACAATTAATGTTTCTTTCCTTCCGGAAAGAGTTCATACGACAATTGTTGATCCAACTATTGAAGATGCATCTGAAGACGGATTGCTTCCTGATAAGTCGGATGATGAGATAATCAACGAAGCCATGATGCGAACCGGTAAAGTGCTGGTGTCCGCACTCGGCGCAATAAACACACCAAAGATAAATACAGAGGAAATGGCAGAAAGCCTTGGGGTGGTTGCTGCTGCTGCGAAGGCTTGTACACCAGACGATATTCAGAAGGAAAACCTTGTGCGAGGAGTGTCGACCATAGCAACTGTCTTGGAAGCGCAGAAACACGCCATGGCTGAAAGAATCCGACAAATAATAAAAAAGCGGATTCATCCGAAGATGAAACCGATAATGGAACAGCGGAACCCTCGGATAGCGTATCATCCTCAGCCTCCTCAGACAAAGAAAAAACAGTTGTACATCAAACCATAGTGAATCAATATGGGGATCATCCTGTCCACATTGATCACGTAGAGAATTTGAAACTGTGACGGAGGTAATGCGTATGGCAAACGAAATACAAAAGGGATCTGTTCCGACAGTCCCGTCTGTCGGTGCGCCAATTACCCAGGTTAATCAGTATGGTGACCGTTCAGTCCATGCGGATCACGTAGAAAATCTCTCTGTTACAGTTATTGAGAATCAAGGTTCTCCAACCGAGGACGAAAACGGCGTTCCCTTCTTTCCTTTGGCTCCGACCAGATTCGACAGCACAACCCGGATTATTTATCTTGGGACCGATAAGGTTAAGCTTCCGATTCAGCTGACCCCCCAGAACATGATTTCAGCGCAGGAGCTTCCGTATGTTAACGCGTTGTGCGAGGTATATGCAGAAAAAATCAACGGGGTTGTTACGCCAGACACAATAGGCACCTTGTCTACCGCTCTTCGCAGAAATTTTGCTGAACAGCGCAAAGCCTACTATAGTGCAGAAAGCATACATCGTTCTGTACGCGAGGTTTTTGCTGACGGAGATAAGCAGTTTCAGGCGCTCAAAACGGATGCGTATGACGGGATATCAGATACTTTATTTGATGATCGTCTTTCAAGCGGATACGATCGGCTCCTCGCAGTGCTTGACAAGGTCACAAACATCACACTTTCAAAATCCTCTTTTATGAACATAATCGGTTTGATTGCAAATCTTGAGAAGAAAGGCATCTGCCACATACTGGTGAATGACGGAACGATTAAGTCGTGGGTGAATATTGATGAATGATCTCTTCAATACTCCGTTTGAAACTGGACTACGCGCAATGCTCATTCTCTCTATCATCAGATCCAGCGGAATGACAATTGACCGCCTTTCTGCATATGACTTTATGACCATATACGGAAAAGACTTTGAGGTGTCTGATAGGAATCTGCATGGAGATAACAGCTACAGCTTCAGTGAACTTTCCTCCAAACGAGTGGTGTGTTCTGAAGGCGTCAAGATGTTTGTATTGGACGGTCTTATTGCCGTCAACCGGACCCAGGGCGGTTTCTTGTATAAGTTGACTGCTGCCGGACGCAAGTATATTGGAACCCTTGAGTCCGATTACAAGGATCAGTATTTAGCTATTACACAAAACGTTCACAAAAAATATGCGAGAAAAAGCGACTCGACAATTCTGAAGGAAATCAGCGGAAAAGCCGTGCAATCGTTAAGGAGGTAGCGATGGGAGAATTCTATATTACCAGGGTGGTCGCTAAAGGCAGCGGCAAAACCGATTCCGTAATCGACCTCCGCCCCGGATTGAATATCATCCAGGGTAGATCAAATACCGGTAAAACCTGCATCATCAAGTGCATTGATTTCTGCTTTGGTAGCAAGGATAAGCCCTTTGATGAAAGTCTCGGATATGATACCATCGAAGTCTCCCTTCATACGGGCAAGGGCGACATAACAATTACGCGTATTCTGGGCAAAAACCAAGTCGATGTTGCCACTGATGTTCCCGGATTTGAAAGCGGCAAATATGATTTGAAGCCCACAAATAAAAAAGACCCTCTCCCCATATTGAGCGATCTGCTTCTGGACTCAATTGGGATAGAGGGTGAACACTTCGTTATAAAGAACAAGAATTTTGAAAAGAAGCGGCTAACTTGGCGCACATTCCTTCATATGCTGCTTTTCCATGTGGGCGATATTGCCAAAGAAAAATCCATTATTGAGCCGGAGCAGACTACGGACCGTACCGCTTTGCTCTCGGCGTTACTGTATCTGTTATCAGGGCAGGATTTTGGTGAGGCAGATGCCCAAACGAAAAAAGAAATACGTGTTGCTCGGAAAAAGGCAGTCGAAGAATATGTCAACAGGAAAATACAGGATGTTACTGATAAACACAAAGGACTGCTTGAAAGATTGAACGTTTTCGAGGGTGTCGATGTTGAACAGACAATGCAGTATCATTAACAGCCTTCAAAGCACGGAGACTCAAATCTCCACGGCCGTTGATCAGAGCCGCGAACTGCTCAGTCAGATTCTGCGGTTACAGAACCGAGCCGCCGAATGCGATCTTCTGAAGTCCCGCTATGCTGCCCTTAGGACACAGTATGTTTCTGATGTGAAGAGGCTCTCTTTTATCGTTAACGGTGAGGTCGAGATGGGGCGCATCCCGAAGAACCAGGTATGTCCGTTTTGTGATGGCAAACTGCCTGATCGGGACAAGAAATCATACATCGATTCTGCACAAGCTGAACTTGACAGAATAACCCTTCAAATGGATGGTCTTGCTGAAACAGAAAAAGACCTTGAGGCTGAAAAGGCTGAAATCGAGGCGGCGCTGGAAGAACTTCAGGCAAAGCGCGACAGCATTGAGTCCATGATTGAAAATGAGCTGCAGCCGAAAGCAGATGCCCTGCGGGAATCTTTGAACGGTTACCGTGCGTTCATTCAGATAAAGCAGGAACTCAACGTTATCGATGATTTTGCTTCCAGCTGGGAAAAGGACTTAAGAGAGCTTCCCAGCGAGGACGAAACACCAGTCGAGTATCATCCCAAAGAATACTTTGGTGATGCGTTTCAGGAGCGAATCGATCAGATGCTAAAAGACGCTTTGATCGAATGCGCCTATGATAATCTGACCACGGCGCGATTCAACATGAAGGATTTTGATGTTGAAGTAAACGGTCATAAGAAGGCAGATATCCATGGGCAAGGGTATTGCTCATACCTTAATACTATCGTCGCACTTACTTTCCGTCGGTACATGGAGACTTATGCTAAATACAATCCCGGCTTCGTAGTAATCGATACGCCATTACTTGGCCTTGACCAGGGTGTTAATGACGCAGCACCGGAAAGCATGAGAACGGCGCTTTTCAAGTACTTCATTAGTCACCAGAGTGACGGGCAAATAATTATCTTGGAAAACATGATGCACATTCCTGTACTTGATTATGAAGGTGCTGGTGCGAATGTAATTACTTTTACAAAAGGACTCGAAGTCGGCAGATATGGCTTCTTGAATGACGTGAAATGAGTAGGAGGTATCAAAATGCGTATCAGTTATAACAAGCTATGGAAGCTGTTGATTGACAAGGAAATGACCAAGATGGAATTAAAAGAAGCCGCTGGCATCAGCGCGGCCTCTATCGCATAGCTTGGAAAAGGAGCCAACATAACAACGGATGTGCTCATAAAAATATGTGAAACCTTAAACTGTAAAGTAGAAGATATTTTGGAGACCGTTGAAAAATAGTTATTATATGAAATATCGTCCGATTCAAAGCAGAGAGTACTTTGATTCGGACGGTTGCTTTATTCAGCTTTCCTTCGGACCTCTGCCAGCTTTCCTTCTATGCTTGTTGTACTCATCCACAACCTCTGGCGGCCCGGCCAGGCTCATCTTGCCAGCATACTGGAAGAGCCATCCGAAAAATGTCGGGCCTATTGATGTTCTGACAACCGCCTTAAATGCCTGATCAGAAACGGGGATGCATTCAAAGCTTTTCCCGAACCGGTCTATGACTTTTCCGATTAGGCTGTTATCGCAGATAAGCGTTATCTCATGGTCTGGACCTGTATACATTTTATAGGTCGTACTGTAATAGTAGCCGATGTCGAAATCCTCCGGCGCGGGTTTGATTGGCTCGTCCAAGAGGTGAATGCTCTGAATGTGGTCAACCCGGGGCGTCAGGATGGTATCGCGTTCTTCTTCGTGGGCAACAAGATAATACCGATCATTGCTCCAGATCATCGCATACGGGGAAACCGTGTACACATGCCCGTTCCGATGGGGTACCGGTTACATATCGGGCACGGAGTAGTCAATCATCTGGTATTGGATTTTGCGCTTTGCAACAATGGCACGATAGATGTCATCAGCCACATACATGTTCCGGCCTACTGCATTTTTAATTGAAATCAGGCTTTCTGTCTCGCACATGAGACCTTCACGGTCAGAAGTGCTGGCTAACGCGGCCAGGCTTTCAATAATGTGCTTGCTCCGCTCGGCGTTGATAAACTTGGAAGCAGCTACAGCATCGATCAAGATCTTCAATTCCACGGTATCGAAGTCTCTCTCAACAACCCGGTATCGAGCCACTGCACCTTGTCTATGCATTTTCTGAATATCGTAACCAGCAGAGATCAATGCGTCAACATCAGTGTCTATTGTGCGGCGATCAGGTGGTGAAATTCCTTTGCTCTCCAGCATCCGCATGATGTCTTTGGAAGAGACGGTATGCTCGGCGTCAGTACAATCATAAAGGTATCTGATAATATGCAGCAAACGGCTTTGACTGTCCATAGATTCACCCTCCTCGGCGTACAATTGCCGGGATCACCTTATGCTTTTAAGCCACCGAATAGATTATAACTGATTTTCGAGATGATTGCAAGGAACTTCGGCAAGGATTTGCTCATGTTTGAATTATGTGATTGCAGAATTAACGGTTTTGTTGTGCGCCCTGCATGGGCAACAACTTGGCGGTGGAAGTCCGCTACGCGCTTGG
>CAYNBW010000048.1:0-5530 GCA_964396015.1 uncultured Candidatus Saccharibacteria bacterium
TTTGGTGACGCCACCGAAGATTTTGAGGGCGAGGAGGGAGTCTTCGAGTTTTTTCAAGCAGTCGGGGGTGACGGTGGTTTTGGGCTTTTTGCGGTGTTTTTTGGCTAATTGTTGCTCGAGCTTTTCGGTGAGGCGGGCGCCCTTTTCGCGGAGGATTTCGACGGGGACGTCAATTTTCCTCGCGACCTTTTCTTCGTAGCGGGCGCGTTCGACTTCGTCGGTGACGTATTTTAAGAGGTTTAATGCGACGTCGGAGTACTTGCGGACGTCGGGGGCGAGGCGGAGGTTGAGGCCTTCTTCGTATTTGGCGAGGAGCCAGTCGACGGCGGGGATGCGATTTTGCACCGCTTGTTGCCAGAGGGCGGGATCCTTTTGGATGAGCTCGTCGGGGTCTTTGGCGCCGTGGTAGTCAGAGATGACGGTGAGGTCAATGCCGAGGTCGCCGGCCATCATGATGGCGCGCTCGGTGGCTTTGATGCCGGCGGCGTCGCCATCGTAGGCGAGGCGGATGTCGGAAGTGAGGTTTTTGAGAGCCTTTAAGTGCTGCTCGGTCATGGCGGTACCAGAGGTGGCGACGGCCTCTTTGACGCCGGCTTGGTGGGAGGAGATGACGTCCATGTTGCCTTCGACGATGACGACGAAACCGTTACGGCGGATGGCTTCTTTGGCTTGGTAGAGGCCGAAGATGAATTTGGACTTTTTGAAGAGGATGGTCTCGGGGGTGTTGAGGTATTTGGGCTCGCCTTGGTCGATGATGCGGGCGGTGTAGCCGATGACGTTGCCGGTGGTGTCGATAAACGGGACCATCATGCGGTGCTTGAAGAGGTCGGTTTTGAAGCGGTTTAAGAGGCCGGCGTCGTCTAGTTCGCTTTCGGTGAAGCCGCGCTTTTTGAGGACGGTAACGAGGGCCTTGCCAGAGGGCGGCGCGTAGCCGATTTTGAACTCCCCTACGGTGGCGCGGTTGAGGTTGCGCTTGTAGAAAACGTACTCGCAGACGGGGCGACTGCGGACGAGGCAGGCTTGGTAGTATTTGGTGGCGAGGACGAGGGCTTCTTTCGCGCGGGCTTTTTTCTTAGCTAGATCGGGGTCGCCGTGGCCGTATTTGGTGAGGTCGACGCCGGCTTGGTTGGCTAACTTTTCTAAGGCTTCGCGAAAGCCGATGCCTTCGACTTCCATGACGAAGGTAAAGATGTCGCCGCCTTTGTTGGCGGAGAAGTCGTGCCAGATGCCCTTTTCGGGAGAGACCATGAAGCTGGGGGTTTTGTCGACGCCCCAGGGAGAGTGGCCCTTGAGATTGCGGCCGGCGCGCTTTAACTCAATGTATTGGCCGATGACGTCCTCGACGGCGAGGCGTGATTTTATTTCCTCCTTGGCATCCATATGGTATAATTATAGCATATGAATGGGCAAGATTACTTGGATCAGATAGCGGCGTCATCAAGACCTAGGGTGCCAAAGAAGGCTTCTGGCGGACTGATGGGGCTATGGTCGAATCGGTTTGTGAAAGTGGGGGTGATTGGGGTGGTGGCGCTGATTGTGATTATGATTGTGGGAATGGTGCTGGGGAGTGGTGGTGTAAAGCCGAAGGAACAGAGCTTTAAGTTGATGCTGCATCTGGATAATACCTTGGAACTGGTCAACAAGTATCAGCCGAATATAAAATCGTCGGATTTGCGCTCGTCGTCGGCGTCGCTCATGGGGGTGTTGTCCAACACGAGCCGGGAGTTGGCGGCGTATGTAACGGAAAAATATGGGTATAAAAATGAGCGGGATATTGATGAAGATTGGGTGGAACAGGCAAAGCTGGAGATGGACGGGCTGGATTCGGAGCTGTTTGAGGCGAAGATTAATGGGCTTTTGGACCGAATTTATGCGCATAAAATGGCTTATGAGATTTCGGCGTTTCGGTCGGAGGAGTCGAGCTTGTATGAAAAGGCGGGGGATGACACTTTGCGGGGGCTTCTCAAAACTTCTTATGATAGTCTGGGAAATCTTTATGATAAGTTTAATGATTTTTCGGAGACTAAGTAATTGAATTGCGGAGAGGGCCGAGAAGGAGTTGTGATGGATAAAAATACAGTCAAAGAACGGGTGAACAAGGTGCGGGAGAAAAACTCGGGGTTTCGGAAGGAGTTTGTCGAATTTATTAACCGCGGGTCGGTGGTGGACTTGGCCGTGGGTGTGGCGGTGGGTGGGGCGTTTACGGCGATTGTTAATTCCCTGGTAAACGACATCGTGATGCCGGTAGTGGGGTTGATTGGCGGAGGCGTGGATTTTACAAGTCTGAAGCTAGTGATACCGAATTTTTTTGGGGGTGACAGCGAAGCAGTGATTGCGTATGGGAATTTCATTCAGAACGTGGTAGAGTTTTTGATTATTGCGTGGGTGATTTTCATGATTATTAAGGCGATGAATCGGCTAAATCGGAAGCGGGATAAGAAGGCGGCTGAGGTGGAGGCTGATAAGGCTGGGGCTGGGGCGAAAGATAAGAAGGGTGCGGCGAAGAAATAGTTGGGGGTTGCGGAAAGATGCTAAAAAGGTTATACTATAATTATGGTGGGGGCTAGAACCCCACGGGTTGAAATAATGTTACTGTTGCTCTTCTAGGGTAACAGTAACTTTTTTAGCTTTAGGCTTAAGTACGAATTTAAAGTAAAACTCTATTTCCATACCAGCTCCTTTCTTGTTTGTTTCATAAGGAACAAACGGGAAATTTGCGACCCAATATTTATCTAGCATCATATTACGAAACAGATCCCCGTTGAGAGACTTATGAGCCTTCCAGCCCACCGAATCTAGGACCTGCTACTTTCGAAAACTAAAAGTTTGCCCCAACCCAAGCCTACTCTAGCACACTCTGTTCCAAAAATCAACCCCCCACATACACTAAGCGTTTTCACCTCTGGGCGTTGCGCTTGGACGTAGCGGAGCGATTGCGTCGCAATAGTGGAGGGTGATGACTTGAGAGAATGTGGCTAAGAGGTACGGACGCAGCGGACGTAGTACCCGTTGTAGCGAGGGTTGCTGGTGGTACGCAGACTACCACTGTTGTAGTACAGGAAGTAACGATAGGTTTTATCGAAAGCCGTAGCCGACCACCAGTACCCGTACGTAGACGCATTGCCGAGGGAGCCAGGATTGTAGTACCCGCCATAAACTGGACTAAAGGCGTCTTTGTAGGAAGTTATACCATCAATACCATCGGCAGCAGATGATCTACCTGTTGGGAGTTTCCAGCCTTTGGGACAGATATCCTGAGTAGCACTTGTCTTGTTGGATGAACCTGTGATAGTGCCAGCGCTGGCAGCGGCATAGTTATACCAGACGGTATCGTTATTGTTATCGTCTTTACCTGCTTTTGCGCAAGGGTAAGTATATCCGTTACTAGAATCACAGTGGTTAGTGTATGATGAGTCACTTGAGTCTAAGCTATAGTAGGTGAGCGTTTTATCTGCATTAATATTGGTAGTAGCGGATTTAATAGTCATGGAACCGGCTGAGTCACCAGCAACTGTGCTACCAGTATCACCGACGTAACGCAGGTTACTAGTCATCCAGCAGGCGCCGTTGATGTAGCGGACGGTATATTCTTTACCATCGCGTTCATCAGGTAAAGTCACTGGCGCGTCACTAGCTTCTGCCTGACAAGTAGCTAAATCATAAGTTTGCATAGTAGGAGGGGTTTTGACGCAGCGGACATAGAACCCTTGGTTGCGACTGTAGCTGATGCTGGTACTCAGACTACCACTGTAGTAGTTCAGGCGGTAACGACCACCGGTATTATCGCTAGCCGTAGCCGACCACCAGTACCCGCCCGTAGACGCGTTGCCGAGGGAGCCATCATCGTTGTAGTACCCGCCATAAACTGGACTAAAGGCGTTTCTGTAGGAAGTTATGCCGTTAATACCGCCAGCAGCAGAAGAATTACCGGTGGGAAGTTTCCAGCCTTTGGGACAGATATCCTGAGTAGCATTTGTCGTGTTGGACGAACCTGTGATAGTGCCAGCGCTGGCAGCGGCATAGTTATACCAGACGGTATCGTTATTGTTATCGTCTTTACCTGCTTTTGCGCAAGGGTAAGTATATCCGTTACTAGAATCACAGTGGTTAGTGTATGATGAGTCACTTGAGTCTAAGCTATAGTAGGTGAGCGTTTTATCTGCACTGACATTGGTGGTTGCGCTTTTGATGGTCATGGAGCCAGAAGCACTGCCGATGTCGCCGACGTAGCGGAGGTTTTGGGTCATCCAGTAGGCACCGTTGATTTTGGTGATTTGGTATATTTCGTTGTCGCGAACATCTTGAAGGACGGTAGAGTCACCGTCGTTCGGTATGGCGGTGGCGAGGGAGGTGAAGGTGGCGTTTTGCATGGTTGGGAGGGCACGGACGCAGCGGACATAGTACCCGTGGTAGCGATTAAGGCTGCCGGTACCCAGACTACCACTGTTGTAGGACAGGTAGTAACGATAGATATCACTGCTAGCCGTAGCCGACCACCAGTGCCCGGTCGTAGGCGTACTGTTGAGGAAGCGATTATCGTAGTACCCGCCATAAACTGGACTAAAGGCGTTTTTGTAGGAAGTTATGCTACTAATCGAACCAGCTCCAGAATATGGTGGGAGTTTCCAGCCTTTGGGACAGATATCCTGAGTAGCATCTGTCGAGTTAGAACCTGTTGTGATAGTGCCAGCGCTGGCAGCGGCATAGTTATACCAGACAGTCTCGCCGTTGGTATAATTATTACTACCAACATGGATATGAGCACTGTCATACGTGTCGCCAGAAGTTAAGTCACGGTAGCTAAGGGCATTATCGCCGGTTTTATCGGTGGTGATATTGGAAGTGCTAGCAAGCATGTTCATCTTGCCAGAAGCGCTACCGGTGTCACCGACGTAGCGGAGGTTTTGGGTCATCCAGCAGGCGCCGTTGATGTAACGGACGGTGTAGAGTTCGTTGTCGCGGACGTCTTTGACGTTGATGGTGTCGCCAACGTTGGCGGGGTTGCCATTGGTGCCAACATTGACTTGGCAGGCACTGTCGGTTAAGTCTTGCATGTCTACGGCGTTAACTTTCCACATGGCGTAGAGAGTAGCGAGGTTCTGGGTGGTTTGGTTGATGGGGTACTGGTCGCCGGGTTGGTAGGTGGTGCCGGTGCAGGGGTTAGTACCATCGGCACCAGTACTAGTAGTACACCAACCTTGGAAAGTATAACCTTCACGGGTTGGGATAGCGCTGGAGAGAGTGATATAGAGTTGGTCGGTTTTGTTCTCTACTGATGCTGGAATATCACTAGAAGCAGAACTCTCATCAGTATAGGATACTGAATAGTCTATTTGGTTACCTACTGCGGTAATAATGAAAGTATTAGTATAGTTGCCAGCATCCTGGGTATATTGGAGACGTGCAGCTAAATCTATAGTATAGTTATCTACGGCATCAGGGCAAGTGTTGCTACCGTTGCTTTGGCCATTAGCACAATTAGTAATGTTGAGGGTAGTGGCAGTAGTAGTGGGAGATGGAATGTAGTTAG
>CAYNBW010000049.1:0-5211 GCA_964396015.1 uncultured Candidatus Saccharibacteria bacterium
TTTAATACAAGAGGAGACCTTAAAAAATCTCAAATGTCTTGAACCAGTACAAAGAGGTTGGTTTGACTGGGGGAGTGTGATATAATGGGGACATGAGGCTTGCGAAAACTTTTATTAAGACTTTGAAAACGGCGCCGAAGGATGAGACGGCGAAAAATGGGGCGCTTTTGGTACGGGCGGGGTACGTGCATAAGGAGATGGCGGGAGTGTACGATTATCTGCCGCTGGGGCTTTTGGTGCTAGAGAAGATTAAAGGGATTATTCGCGAGGAGCTGAATGCGCTGGGGTGCGAGGAAGTGCTGATGTCAACCTTGCAAAATCCGGAGCCATGGGAGAAGACCGGGAGGTTTTCTAATCAGGAAGTGGACATTTGGTTTAAGACTGAGCTGGCGAGTGGTGGGGAGCTGGGGCTGGCGCCGACACACGAGGAGCCAATGGTGTCGATGATGAAGACTTACATCCATAGCTACAAGGATTTGCCTTGCTATGTTTATCAGTTTCAGACGAAGTTTCGGAATGAACTCCGGGCAAAGTCGGGGATTATGCGGGGACGGGAGTTTTTAATGAAGGACTTGTACTCGTTTCACACGTCGGAGGAAGATTTGGACGAGTTTTATGCGAAGGTCGAGGGGGCGTATGCGCGGATTTTTGAGCGGTTGGGGCTGGGGGCGTGTACGCATGAGACGTTTGCGAGCGGGGGGATTTTCTCGAAATATTCGCACGAGTACCAGACGATTTTGCCGGTGGGGGAGGATACCATATATTATAACAGTGACAAGTCGCTGGTGTTTAATAAGGAAGTGTTCAATGATGAGGTGTTGGGTGAGTTTGGAGTTTCGGCGGGTGAGTTTACCGAGACGCGAGGGGCGGAGGTGGGGAATATCTTTAAGTTGAAGTTTAAATATTCGGAGCCGCTGGGGCTGACGTTCGCAGATGCGGAAAATGCGGAGCAGACAGTGTATATGGGTTGCTACGGTATTGGCGTGACGCGGGTGATGGGGGTGATTGCGGAGCTATGCGCCGACGAGAAAGGGCTGGTGTGGCCAGAGGCGGTGGCGCCGTTTAAGTACCATTTGATTGGTATTGGGGCGGGCGTGGCAAAGGCGGAGGAGTTGTACCGGGGGCATGAGAACGAGATTTTGCTGGATGATAGAGATTTGCGGCCGGGGGAGAAGTTTGCGGATGCGGAGCTTTTGGGGCTACCTTATCGAGTAGTGGTGTCGGATAAGACTTTGGCGGATGAGTCGGCGGAAGTAGTCGAGCGGGCGACGGGGGAGAGTCGGATGGTGAAGCTGGCGGAGCTATTTAGCTAACAGGGGTGCGCCGGAATAATTGACCGCGCTCTGATGATTGGCCAAAAAGGGCGGTGTCTGACAAAAGGTTGGTCTGTGAAAAGAGGCTAGTGATTTGCGAAAAAGGGTTGACTTGTGTGCGGTTTTGCGGTAAAGTATAGTAGTATATAGTGGGAGTTTATGATGATTAAGAAAAATATCAGTTTGACTGCAGAGGGGAAAAAGGAGCTCGAGAAAGAGCTGGCGGATTTGATTGCGAATCGGCCAGCGGTGGCGGAGCGGATTGCGACGGCGCGGGCGTTTGGCGATTTGTCAGAGAACGAGGAATATAGCTCGGCGCGGAATGAGCAGAAGTTGGCCGAGAACCGCATTCTAGAAATACAGGATATTCTAAAAAACGCAAAGGTTATTCGCGGGGGGAGTAAAAGCACGGTGGCGCTAGGTTGTACTGTGGTGCTTGATATGGATGGCAAGAAAGT
Source organism: uncultured Candidatus Saccharibacteria bacterium (assembly GCA_964396015.1). GTDB lineage: Bacteria > Patescibacteriota > Saccharimonadia > Saccharimonadales > Saccharimonadaceae > Nanosyncoccus. Next base: position 1,772 of record CAYNBW010000049.1, read on the forward strand.
GGAGTATACACTCGTTGGGCCAACCGAAGCCAACCCGCTAGAGGGGAAAATATCCAACGAATCGCCGATTGGCAAAGTGATTTTTGGCAAAAAAGCGGGGGAGAGCGCGGAATTTAACGGGAAAAAAGTAAAAATCGTAGAAATCAAGTAGGGGGTGAGAGGGCGGGCCGAGAACGTGTTGGACTTGGCCCGTTTTTTATGCTATAATTAGCGTATGTTACTGGAAGATTATAGAAACGAGAGGCTGAGGAAGCTCACGGAATTACGCGAGCGGGGGATAGAGGCGTATCCGGCGAGATCGGGGCGGGACACAAAAATTGCTGATGTGGTGGGGGATTTTGATAGGCTGTCTAGTAAAGAGGTCTGCGTGGCGGGGCGAATCACGGCGATACGGTCGTTTGGTAAGTTGGTGTTTTTGAAACTGCGCGACTATACGGGGGAGGTGCAGATTTTTATGCGGGCAGTGGACGAGGGGGCGCCGGCGGGGATGCTGGGGGCGCGAGACATAAAGCTACTTGATACGGGAGATTTCATTGAGGCTAGGGGAGTGGTCGAGCGGACGAAAACTGGGGAGATTTCGGTGTTTTCTAACTTTGTACGGTTGCTCACTAAGGCACTGCGGCCTCTGCCAGAGGCGCTCACGAACAAGGAGGAGCGATATCGGCGACGGTATGTAGATATGAACGTGAACCCAGAGGTGCGGGCGCGACTGGTGCGACGGTCGCGGTTCTGGCAGGCGACGCGCGATTTCATGAATCAGCATGGGTTTATCGAGATTAATATACCGGTGCTCGAACACACGACAGGGGGCGCGGACGCGACACCGTTCGTAACGCACATGGACGCGCTGGATGAGGATTTGTATCTCAGGATTTCGCACGAGTTGCCCTTGAAGCGGCTACTCGGGGGCGGGTTTGAACGGGTGTATGATATTGGGCCGCGGTTTCGGAATGAGGGGATGGATGATGAGCATTTGCCAGAGCATATCGCGTTTGAAGCATATGCGGCGTATCAGGACTACGAGGAGGGGATGCGATTCTATGAGGAGATGATGAAGTACGTGGCGCGGGAAACGTGGGGGACGCTCAAGTTCCAGGTGGGGGAGTTTGAGATTGATTTGGATGGCGAATGGCCGAGGGTGCGCTATGCGGATTTGCTGAAGGAAAAATTTGGGGTGGATGTGTTCTCGCCAGATCGGGAGCAACTCACGGAGATTTTGCTTGAGAATTGGGATGCGAAGGACATGACGCGCGAGGAACTGAAGCGCAAACTCGAAAATACCACGACACCGCATCTGATTGACGACGTATGGAAGCTAATTCGCAAGACGTCGGCGGGGCCGTTCTGGGTGATTGAGGAACCCTTAAGCCTGTCGCCGCTCGCGAAAAAGTCGGCGGAGAATCCGCTGGTAACAGAGAGATTTCACCCAGTGATTGCGGGAACGGAGATGGGCAATGGGTTTTCGGAGTTGAACGACCCGCTAGACCAGTTGGAGCGGTTCCGCGAGCAACAGGCGGCGCGAGACGCGGGGGATGCGGAGGCGCAGATGCTCGACATGGACTTTGTGGAGATGCTAGAGTATGGGATGCCGCCAGCGTGTGGGTGGGGGAATTCGGAGAGGAATTTCTGGTTGTTAGAAGGGGTGTCGGGGCGCGAGGCGGTGCCATTCCCGCCGATTAAGCGCTAGCAAAGTCGACGCCGCTAGAGTAGATGGTCTCTGGCGAGAGGTCTAGGTTTTCGTTTTTCCAAGTGGGTACGCCGTGGTCTAGGGTGATGTTCGCGAATTTTTCAGGCTCGCGCAGTGCTTGGAAGGCGGGTTTTTCCAACAACGGCGTAGCGTCATATTCTTTGACGACACCGTTTTGAAATGTAGCGATGAGCGTGTGGCCATCCAGCGGTTTCACGTCAATTATGTGCAAGATGATTGGATGGCCATTTTCGTATGCAATGCCGTTAATAATATCTATCATTGTATCCTCTTTAGTGCAACGGTTCAATTTTATCGAAAGACTCGCCTCTTACGGCGCTATTCCATGCCGAGTATAGCTCGTTCTCATGAATCGCTATCCATGCCAGCACGAGTTTTAGCTGTTTCGGTGGCAAGTTCCCCGCAAGAACTTCGCCGTCAAGCCCTATAGACGCCTCGTATTCGTGATAATACACGTGGATATGTGGTTTGGCGTGCTGCCTATTGTCCTCAAAAATCATTTTGATGATGATATTGTAAAACCTTGCTAGCTCTGGCATTTCGTCTCCTTTATTAGTATTATAGCACACTTTATCTCGCTTCGCATTTTCTAGGAGTCTATTTCGACGGTTTTGGTGTGGGAGTGGGCGCCACGAGTGAGGTGGATGGCAGTTTTGCCAACATGGAAGTGCTTGGCAAGGAGTTTTACGAGAGCAGCGTTAGCCTCGCCATCATGGGGTCTGGCGCGAAGGTAGACGACGAGAGTGCCGTCGGGGTGCTCGACGATTTTTTCTTGGCTGCTGCCAGGCTTGACGGTGACTATATATTGCATAATTACCTCAGTCGCTTCTTGGCAGGTTTTTTCTTTTTGGCGATGCGCCGTTTGATTTTCTCGGTATCCTCAGCGGGAGGAAATTCCTCTGGGTATAGACCTTGCTGACGAAAAATCGTCTCACGGACGGCACTGTTATTGTCGTCATTGACGTCTTTAATCTCATGATAACCACCAGCGCCGACGCCGCGATATTCGATACTGGAAGAGGTTAGCTCGTTCGCTAGCGTCTTGCCAGCAAGCACTACATTGCTGGCCTTGTCAGCCCATGGACGGCTACCGCTACCGAGCTTTTCGCGCATTTGCTTGGAGCTGTTACCGCCGAAAAACGTCTTATTGCCGCTATTTTTGATGGCCACCATCCCTCTAGCGCTTATCCCCGCCTCAAGGATGGTTTCCGATAGCCGCTTATCTGATTCTGTAAACTCCTGTCTACGATTAAGACGGGCCTGGTCTTTGATGATTTGGTCGTTGATTTCTTGCCTACGGGTTTGGATGGCGAAATAGGCTTGCGCGTCAGCCACCATTGGTTTTCGCGCGGCATCGCCGTTTTGGGCGATGATGTAGCAGGCGTAGCGGTCGAGACGATAATCGGTGAGGCCGGTGGGTTTGATAATAACATCAAAGTGATTTACAGAGGTAAGACGTGAGTTTTCCACAGAAATTTGGGATTTTTCGATCACTATACGGAAGTTGCGCCAGTTGGTGTAACCGAGACCACGCATAAGCTCGCGCGCGTACCAGAATTCTCCACGCTCATCGCAGTGTTTTATCTGCTCGAAAATATTAAAATCTTGGACTTCAGGAAGCGAATCGCCTTCGTTCATAGATTAATTGTAGCATGCATAAAGGAGCAAGTCAATGATTTGCACTAACTCACTACATCGTGTACACTTTTTATTTGTAAAATAGTTATTCCAA
>CAYNBW010000050.1:0-4871 GCA_964396015.1 uncultured Candidatus Saccharibacteria bacterium
TTAGCGATTGGCGGTCGGTGATATTTAACACAAAATATAAAATAATTGTGCTTTACGCACAAGGAGAAAATATAAAATGAAAAAAGCTATAATTGCAGCAGGTGCTTCGGCGGTTCTCGCGGCGATGCCGGTGGTGGGGGTGTTTGCAGCTAACAGCAATACAGTCACCGATACGTTGGTTTATACTTTGTCGGAGTCTTGCTCGTTGTCTGCGACGGCAGCTGCTAATGGTACTAAGACCACTGATGGTAATAATATTACCGTAACTTACGAAAAAACTATCGCTAACAGTGCTAGTGACACTTTGACCGGGTCAACTATTAATGCCGTATGTAACGATAATGGCAACTGGTATATCACGGCCGTTTCTGGAACTAATGATAACGATGCGACTACTCCGCTTGCGACTATGGTCGGTAGCGATGATGACAATGAAGACTACTTGATTAAGAGCGGTACGTATGCCTCTGATGCAGCGACTTCTTATTGGGGTTTCAAGCTTGATGCTTCTACCAATTCGTATGAAGGTGCTGTAAGCGGTTCTTATGGTACTGCGTATCAGGCTATTCCAGTTGTGGCTACTACTGTGGCGACTGGTAATAAAACCGATGCTGGTGCGGGCGCAGCTGGTGTGAACTTCACTCCGACTTACTACGTCCGTATGAGCGCAACTCAGTCTGCTGATACTTATACTGGTAGCGTGATCTATCAAATGACTCACCCAGCGGCGTAATTTGCTACTTATGCAATAAAAATACAACCCTTCGGGGTTGTATTTTTATGCTGTATTTTTGGGTAAATCTATGGTAAAATAAGAATAAATAAGTGGAGACAATATGGAAGATTCGGTAGAAAATACCAAGAGTAAGAAAACAAAAAAGAGTGGCCACACTGGCTTGATTGTGGGGGTGATTGTGTTTTTGGCGGTTGCGGTTGGAGTGACGATGTTGCTTTTGCAGCTATTTAAGGGTATCGAGACGCATGAATCTACTAGTGGCGGCAATGAATCGATTGGGTCGCTTTATTGTGAAGCTACAAACCCGGTGGACGCTTTCTTTACATCGACAAGGGCGCAGAATACTAAACACGAGATAAAGATTACATTCCGTGGTGATACGGCTGATAAGATTTCTTATACTTATACCGGTACTTATGAAACGGAGGCTTTGGCGGAACAGGACAATGCGACTTTGCATGCTAACTATAATATATATATGGGCGAACATAAAGTAAGTGCAGAAAGTTTGACGCCGGCTTTTTCAACGATCGAAAATATGATGCGGATTAGTTTGTTCACGAAGCAGAGTGCGATAAATTCGGCGACGGCAAAACTGTTCTTCTTGGGTCCTGATGAATATGGTAATTTAAAAAACTATTCTGGTAATACAATACAAAGTATCTACAAAAATCAAGGATTTTCTTGCGAATTTAAGAAATAGTTGCTATAATTGAAAGAGTTAGAGAAAAGGAGGTTAATGAAAATCAATAAAATTAAGGTTGCGCTATTAACACTTGTGTTGATGGTTTGTCCGTTAATGAGCGTAGTGAGGGTGTTTGCGGACGATGTGCCGTCTTCTACGATGACCGTATCGCCTCCGAACCAGCGGATTATTTTGATCCCGGGTGAGAAATATCGAGGCAGTATTAATATTTCCAATCCGAGCGGGGCTAAGCAGAATTTGGATTATTCGGCGTCCGTGGGCTCGTTTAGTCAGTCAAAATCGAGTGATGGTAAAGACGATTATGGTGACGTAGACACCGCTACGGAGACTGCATATAACCAAATGATGAATTGGATTACCTTTGATAACGCAAAAGGTAGTGTAGCGCCGAACTCGACGGAAACACTGGCATTTATAATCGACGTGCCAGAGGATGCGCCAGCGGGTGGTCAGTATGCGACTATCCTAATCCAAGACGATACGGATTATGATAAGGGCGGCACTGGTAATGTGTCTATTCAGAGTGTTTTGCAGTTTGCGGCGATTATTTATGCAGAAGTGGCTGGTGAGACTCGTGAGGAAGGTGTCATTACAGAGAATAATATTCCGTCGTTCTTGATGTCGAGCCCGCTTACAGCTACATCGATGGTGCGCAATAATGGTAATGTGCATACTGATGTTGAATATACATTCCAGGTATGGCCAATCTTTTCGAATGAGGAAATTTGTACGAATGAAGAAAAGGTATCTACTAGTTTGGTGTTGCCGGAAACTGAAAGATATCATACTGAGACTTGCGACTTGCCCGCAGTCGGCATCTTCCGCGCCAAGCAAACAGTTAAAATCTTCGGCGAGGAATCCATCGTAGAAAAAACCGTCATCGTTTGCCCGCTATGGTTGATCGCGATTATTGTCTTTGTGATTGTGGCGATTATTGTCTGGATCGTTATCCACATAAAATCACGCAAGAAAGCTGAGTAGAAAGGGTTTAAAATAGCACTGTATAATAATATAGTGCTATTTTGATTGGGGTTGGTCGCAGACGCTGAATTGGCTGAGGTGGGCAGGGGAGAATTCTTGTATTCGTGCGTATATATTATTATAATACAGAAGGTGGGGGTTGATTTTTTGAGATGGATGGTGTATGATGCCCTATATGCGACAGAAAGGTGCGAAAAATCGGCAGAAAACGAAAGCGGAGGAGGTGCGAAAGTGGTTCCTTGAGCACGTGAGCTATGAGGGGGAACCGTATATAATCGATCTGGAGCAGGCGGAGGCGGTGGCAGATGAGAGCCGGAATGCGATAGTGGTGGCGCGAGCGGGGTCGGGGAAGACGCGGACGATTGTGGCGAAGATAGTATATCTGGTGGCGCGGTGCGGAGTGTGTCCGGAGGAGATAATGGCATTCGTGTTTAACGCGAATGCGGCGGCGGAGATTAACGCGAGGCTATCTAATATGATGGTAGATGGGACGTCGGTGACGGGTGGAGTCAAGGTGGCGAGCACGTTTCATGCGTTTGCGCGGAGAATCGTGTTTGATGTGTGTGGCGGGAGAGAGAAGTGCGGGGAGATTTTGGCGGGAGAGAAAGAAATGTATATCGCGGCGACTGTGGGGCGGATGATGAAAGAGGAAAAGTGGCGGAAAAAAATTGTGCAATTTGTGACTGGGGCGGAGAAAGCGCTGAGGGTGGAAATTGCAGGGGAACGGGAGCAGGTAGTGGTGGGAGTGGCGAGTGGTTTGACGGGAAAGGAGATGACGCGGTTTGCGAAGATGATGACGACGTTTGTAAACCGGGCGCAGCAGAAGTTTTTGGGTGGAGAAGTGACGTTGGCTAAAAGTGCGAAGGCCTATTTGAAGCAGAAGGGGTTAGAAAAGAGGGAACGCTTGTTTGTGGAGCTGGGGGTGGAATGTTTTCGAAGGTATCACTGGCATTTGTTGGATGCGGAACATGGGCTTCCGGGTTTTAACGAGTTTGGAACGGATTTTAATCTGATAGTATCGTGGGCGGCGAAGTTAATTATGGCGGGGAAAGGTGGGGTGAGGGATTTGTTGGCTACGAAGAAGCATATTTTGATAGACGAGTATCAGGATTTTTCGGAACTGTTTTTATCGGTGGTGAGGGCAATTTTGACGGTGGCGACAGAGGCGCGGGTGTTTGTGGTGGGGGATGACTGGCAGGCGATCAACCGGTTTGCGGGGAGTGAGGTGGAGTATTTCAAAGAGTTTGAGAAGTATTTTGAGGGGGCGAGGCGAATGGAGATTACGACGAACTACCGGTGTGATATGCGGGTGGTGGAAACGGCGCGGAAGTTCATGACAGGGGCGATGGGGGAGAAAGGGGAGTTTCGGGCGTTTTCTAAGCGGGCGGGGAAAGTGGTAGTGGTAAATCCGGACGGTTGCGAGGTGAGCGTGCCGATGACGCCGTGGGATATGCGAATTTCGGCGAAAGACCGGTTGTATGCAGAGATGGCGCGGAAAATTACTGGGGTGGAGCCGAAGTTGCTGGTGGTGCAATATGTGAAAAAGCTGGTGGAGGTGATTTCGAGAAACCGGAAAGCGGAGAGTATCATGATACTGCACCGGAATAACGAGACTGACGCGCTGGACGCAAGTTTGACGCGGGTGCGGATGGGGCTGTTGTGGGGGCTGATGCGACTGGGGGTGATGAGCGTGAGGGAGTTTGAGACGAAGGTGCGGGTGATGACGATGCATAAATCGAAGGGGTTAGAGGCGGAGGTGGTGATTATTCTAGAGGCGGACGCCGGGGTGATACCGAGGGTGCACCCGGATACGATGCTATACGGGGTGTTTGGGGAGACGGAGGAGGTGGCACTTGATGACCAGAAGAGGTTGTTTTATGTGGCGATGACGCGGGCGAAGCGGCGATTATATATAATGCATCGAGGAAGTTGTCGTGGGGAGGAGGCGGGGTTTATACGGTATCTGGGGCGAGGGGTGGAAAAAATGTGATTTAGGGGTGGATTTTGGGTGGATGCGGGCGCGGATGATTATTCCGGAAAAAATGTAAAAAAAGTCGAAAAAAAGTGTTGACTTTGTGTGCTAGGTGCGATATAATAAGGGAAGTTAAGCAAGTCGAGCGAGCGACCTCTGCATTAAGTGAATAAGCGAGGAATTGAAGTGGCTCGTGAGAGTGGCTGAAAATTCTTGAAGGTGCTTTGATTAACAATTTGAGATTAACGATGAAAAGATTTTAAGACGTAGCATCGCAATGGTTGCGAGAATATCGAACAACGATTGCTAGTTATGTCAATGCATAAAAAGGTAATTAAGGGCACTGATAGTGGATGCCTTGACAATCAACACCGATGAAGGACGTAGAACTCTGCGATAAGCCTCGGGGATCTGAGAGCGTGAAATGATCCGGGGATTTCCGAATGGGGAAACCTAATACAAGTCATGTTGTATTG
>CAYNBW010000051.1:0-4833 GCA_964396015.1 uncultured Candidatus Saccharibacteria bacterium
CCGCGTTTCTTCTTTTTCTTCGGGGCTTCGAGTTCAATGTCGATGTCGTAGCCGGTGAGTTTAGAAGCGAGGCGGACGTTTTGGCCTTGCTTGCCGATGGCGATGGATTGCTGGTCTTCGGTGACGAAGACTTTGGCTTTTTTGCCGTCGATTTCGACACGCATGATTTCGGCGGGAGAGAGGGCTTCGCGAATATACTCGGAGATGTTGTCGCTCCAGTTGATGACGTCGATTTTTTCGCGGTCACCGATTTCGTTCATGACTGCTTGGACGCGAATGCCGCGACCGCCAACGAAAGTGCCGACCGGGTCGATGCCGGGAACGGAGGTGGCTACGGCGATTTTGGTGCGACGACCGGCCTCGCGGGCGATGCCTTTAATCTCGACAGTGCCGTTTTCGATCTCGGGAACTTCCTGACGGAAGAGGCTTTCGATAAACTCGGCGCAGCCACGCGATAAGATGAGCTGAGCGCCTTTGTCGCTGCGCTCGATTTTTTTGATGTAAACTTTGAGGCGGCTGCCGACGGTGTAATATTCGCCGTCGATTTGTTCACTTCGAGGCATGATGCCGCTGCCGCGACCCATGTCGATGCGGACGATTTTGGGTTCGACGCGAGCGACGGTGCCGGTGACGACGGTGCCGATTTTGTCTTCGAATTCGGCGAGGACAGCGTCGTTTTCGGCTTCACGCAAGCGTTGAATGACGACTTGTTTGGCGGTCATAGCGGCGACGCGACCGAAATCTTTGACGACGAATTTCTCTTCGTCGATGTCGCCGAGTTTGGCATCTTTATGACTCTTTTGCGCTTCGGCGAGAGGGATTTCCGTGGCCGGGTTGTAAGCGACGCCGTCTTCGATAACTTCGCGAGCGACATAGACGTCGGCTTCGCCGGTGTTGGTGTTTAGTGCGGCGCGAACGTTCATCTCGCGGTCGCCGTTGTCTTTGCGCCAGGCGGCGGCGATGGCCTGCTCGATGACATTAACAACGATGTCGCGGTCTAAGCCTTTTTCTTCGGCGATGATGTCGATCATCGCGGTCATTTGTTTGAGGTCTAAGCCTTCCATACTACTCCTTTTATTAAAATAACCGGCCTTTGTGGTCGGTCAATACTGTATATAATTATTATAGCAAAGGGCTTGAAAAAATGCAAGGGGTTTGGTATAATAGAGGTAATACTTAATACTTGTAATAATAAAAAGGAAACTTATGGAAATAAGCGAAGAAGAGCGGAGGGCTCGGCTCCTAAAATCACGAGCGGAAAGACTACCAGACATTAAGAAACAGTTTGAGGAGGCACAGAAGCGCAATTTTAACGCGAATTTTGCCCCCGGTGGGAAAGATGCTGGGTTGCTTGGCTCTCGGAAGAAAAACGGCTCCAAGGGCCCGAAAAACGCTTCTCAGGGCAAAAATGCTAATGGTAAGGGTGGTAAAAAGGCTCCGCAGGCGCAAAAAAACGGCAAAAATGGGGGTAAAAAGGCCGGAAAAGGTACTTCGGGCAAGGCAGGGGCGGAACAGAGGAAGGTGAATTTGTCAGTTTCGGCGAAAAAAGGCGATATGGTGCATCACCAGAGGATGCTTTCTGCCGACGTGAATGCGCAGGCGACGCAGCATATTATAGGGGTGCCGGTGAACAAGTCAAAATACAACGGGTATGATGGTGAACAGATTACGAATGCGAAGTTGAAACAGATGCGGCCGGATCCAGAGGCGGTGCGGATTATCCCGATTGGGGGTGTGGGGGAGTTTGGAATTGGTAAAAATATGACGATTGTCGAATATAAGGGGGAGATGATTGTAATTGATATGGGGGTGCTGTTTGCAAGCGAGGATTATCCGGGGGTGAACTATCTGATCCCGGACATTAAATATCTGGAGGATAATCGCGATAAGGTGAAAGCGATTTGTTTTACGCACGCGCATCTAGACCATATTGGGGCGTGTCGGCATTTGCTACCGAAATTTAGCACGCTCACACCGATTTATGCGACGGAGTTTACGATAGGAATGATTAAGAAACAGATGAGCGAACTGATGGAAGCGCCGGATATGAATTATCAGGCGGTGGATCCGTTTAAACATGAGGTAATTCAGGTGTCGGAGCATTTGTCGGTGGAGTTTATTCATGTGCTACACTCGATTCCGGGAAGTACGGCGATCGTGGTGCGGACGCCGAACGGAGTGGTGTATTTCTCGGGGGACTGGCGATATGAGGCGCGGCCGATGGGGATTCAGACGGATTACGAGCGAATTGACGAAATTGTGGCGAAAGAGGGGGTGACGTTACTGGTGAACGAATCAACAAACATTGACTCGCCGGGGCGGCATCCGCATTCGGAATATGACGTGGGTGAGAATTTGGGGGCGGTGATGGACCACTACGTGGGTGGGCGGGTGATTATCTCGTGCTTTTCGTCGCAGATTGCGAGAATGGAGCTGATTTTGAAAGAGGCGGCCAAGCGGGGGCGGAAGGTGGCGTTTTCGGGTTTTTCGATGATTAATAATATGGAAGTGGCGCTTCGTGCGAAATCCATTAAGGTGCCAAAAGATACGGTGATGAAGATGGAAGATATCATTAAATTGCCGGACGAAAAAATTTGTATCGTGTGTACGGGGTCGCAGGGGGAGCTGAATGCGGTGCTGAACCGGATGGTGACGGGAGCACATAAGTATATCAAGATCAAGCCGACGGATACGGTTGTGTTTTCGTCGAACCCGATTCCGGGGAACGAGCCGCACGTGGTGTCGACGGTGGATGGGCTTTTGCGCGAGGGGGCGCAGGTGATTCAAAATGGCAAGACGCATCTGACTAATATTGGGCCGTTGCATCTGTCGGGGCACGCGTATTTTGAGGACCATGTGGACTTTGTAACGCGGCTTCAGCCAAAGAACTATATGCCGTATCACGGAGAGTTTTATATGCTGGAGCATAATGCGGAGATGGCGGAGAACGTGGTGGGGCTTTCGCGTAAACGGATTATCGTGTCGGATGATGGCGATATCGTGGAACTGATGCCGGACAAGACGATTCGAAAGAATGGGCGGATTCATGCGGGGAACAAACTGTACGACGATGCGGATCAGCCGGTGCATGAGGCGGTGGTAAAAGACCGGATTCATATTTCGCGCGAGGGGATTTTCGTGATTGTGCTGACGCTGAATAAGAAAACCGGGCATCTGATGAAGACGCCGGATATTGTGTCGCGGGCGTTTATTTACCTAGATAATTCGGAGGAGTTGATTGGGAAAATCCGGCATTATCTCAGACAGAAAACGGATAAGTCGATTGCGACGGATCCGGAGATGAAAGTTCTAAAAGAGGAAATTAAGGAAGATATTACGCATATTCTGTTTGATGCGACGGGGCATACGCCGATTGTTATTCCGGTAATAAATAAAGTATAGTATAATTGAATTAATTAAGGAGATTTTATGTCAAGTATATATGATTACAAAGTAAAGAAGCGGGATGGGGAGGAGTTGGATCTCGCGACGCTTAAGGGGAAGGTGCTACTCATCGTGAATACCGCGACGGGGTGTGGGTTTACGCCGCAATATGAGGGGATTGAGAAGTTGTATGAGGAGTTGCATGAGAAGGGACTAGAGGTGCTGGATTTTCCGTGCGATCAGTTTGGACATCAGGCGCCAGGGGATGATGAGGAAATCCATGCGTTTTGTACGGCGAAGTATCAGACGAAGTTTGACCAGCTGAAGAAATGTGAAGTGAACGGGGATAAGGCGGAGCCAGTGTGGGTGTTTCTCAAAGAGGAGATTAGTGAAGACCCAGAGCCTAAAGGTATGAAAAATAAGCTTGCGATGAAGGCGATTGCGAAGATACCAGGGGTCGGTAAGGAGAAAGGGTTTATTAAGTGGAACTTCACGAAGTTCTTGGTGGACCGAGATGGTAAGGTGGTTTATCGGTTTGGGCCGACGGACAAGCCGGAGGAGTTTGCCGACAAGGTGCGTGAGCTTGTGGAGAAGGAGGCGTAGTGGAACTGCTTGATTTTTATGCGGATTGGTGCGGGCCGTGCCAGATGATGAAGCCAACGATGGAGGAGTTTGAGAAGGCACATCCAGAGGTAAAGGTGCGGCGAGTGAATATTGACGACGAGGAGGAGTTGGCAAGCCAATATGGGGTGAGCTCGATACCGTGCCTCGTGTTTTTGAAGGACGGCGAGGAAGTGGCGCGCGAGGTGGGGGTGATGCCGCTAAAGAAGCTTGAGAAAATGATGGGGAAGGCGAATGGATAGCGATGTGGACTTGGGAACGGACGGAGAACGGGCGGATGAGCGCAGCTCGGGATGTGAGGAATAAATGAAGAAGGTAGATATAGTTATTATAGGCGCGGGGATGGCGGGGTTAACTGCGGCGATTTACGCGAGACGGGCTGGGAAGAGCGCGCTGGTTCTCGAGGCTAAAACGCACGGTGGGCAGATTATTAATACTTTTGATATACAGAACTGGCCAGGGGAGGAGAGCGTGTCGGGGGTGGATTTGATGCAAAAAATATATCACCAGGCGAATAATTTGGGGGCGGAAATTGAGTATGAGGAAGTGACTGGGGTTGTAGATAATGGGGATGGTGCCGAGGCGACGGAGCGTTTTACGGTGAAAACTGAGGATGCGGAATATGCGTGCGGTGCGATAATTATCGCGACGGGGTCAGTAGAGCGCAGAATGGACGTGCCGGGTGAGGAGAAATTTATCGGACGAGGGGTGAGCTTTTGTGCGACGTGCGACGGGGCGTTCTACAAGGATCAGCCAGTTGCGGTAGTGGGGGGTGGCAATACGGCGTTTTATGATGCGTTGTATCTGGCGGATTTGTGCGCAAAGGTG
>CAYNBW010000052.1:0-4739 GCA_964396015.1 uncultured Candidatus Saccharibacteria bacterium
TGCCAACGGATACGGTCAAATCCTGCGAGGAGAAGGCACTATTCGCCGGATTCAAATTCAACGACACAACATCAGTCGGTATAGTTACATTCAAGCTCGGTGCTATCGTCACCGAGAAATCCACGTTATCTGCATGGGCTCCAGAAGAAGATGGGCATAAACCTAGAATTATTACAGCAAGCACACTACATATTATATATAGTAGCCCGCGATTATGTTCACTATGTATGACTTTGGGTTTTGGCATGGTACCTCACTTGTTTAGTTATTTATACATAGGTGCCGCTACAAAAATGGCACCACATAGGGTGTCTTACTTCCATACGCAAGTGCCTTGCAGCCGCTTGTTTATGTGGTGCCATCTTTGGCTACACATAAACCATTTACGTATTTAATTGGAAGTAAGACATTTTTATTATACCATGATTTCGAGATTTTGCGTGTTGTATTTTTTACAACGTTTACAGGGCGGGGAGGGTGATTTCGGGGAAGTGAGAGCGGATGTGGGAGGCGTAGCCGGCGTCGATGTGCTGCCAGGCGGTTTTCATGCGGGGGACTTCGGAGGTATCGGCGATTTCGGCGAGGAAGGTGCGTTCAAAGTCGGCGGGGACAGGGCGGGAGAGGACGCGGGCGACGTCCATCTGGGGATTGCCGGTGCCGGCAAAGCAGAAGTCAATCACGCCGATCATGCGGTCGTGGTCGTCTAATAGAATGTTGCCGAGGTTGAGGTCGCCGTGGACGAGTTGGCCGGTTTCGGTAGCCTTGATGTAGGCGTGGTCGGCGTCGATGTGGGTGTCGTAATGCTCGTAGTCGAGCTCCTTCAGGAAATCGGAAAGGGGGTATTTAACCTTGTCAGGTGCGCCACGAAGGTCGATGCCGGAGAGTTCCTTGATAAACTTGGCCGCGTCATAGGCAACGCCAGTCAGGGCGGTATGGGAAAGATGATAGATGCGGTCACCTAGAGTGTAGCCTTCGATTTTCTGATGGACGGAAAAAGGGCGATGCTGTTTGTCGTAGTGGAGCTCCATCTGGGGAGTATAATAACTGGTCTTCCCTTCCACGAAGTTACAGACGGTGGCGTCTTTGACAATCATCTTGGACCAGAAGGGGTTGCGCGGGAAGCGGAAAAAGTAGGCGCCACGGTCGGTGGTGACTTCGATGACGATATTAGTCCAGCCGGTCAGGATGTGCTCGGTCTTTTGGATCTGGTGGTCGGGTAAGGTCTCAGCAATAATTTGGTCTAACGGGTCTTTGGTCGTAAAAAAAATCATGGGTATATTATATCACATTTTAGTGAGATAGGCGAGTTTGGCGGCGCGGAGAGTAGCTTCGTCATGGTCGGGGACGTCGGTAACTAACGAGTATTTAGCGAAGATAGCAAGGGAGTTTGCTACGGGGCCATCGTAGATGGGCTGGGGATCGTAGGTATTCCAGAGGATGATGCGAGTGTCGGGAGTGTGGTCGGCGTAGAACTCGAGGGCTTTTTTGGTGGCGCGGATGAACTCTTGCTCGGTTTCTTTGGTATGACGCCAACTGCGGTTGCCGAGGTGGCGCTCGGTGACTTCGGGGGAGGCGGCAATCATAACGAGGAGGTGGGCGTAGCGACTTTTGGCGAGGAAGTCGAGAAGGACGGCTTCGACGGCGGGGTCGAGGAGGGTGACGTCGAGGATGATATCGTAGCCCTGCTTGGTGAGTTCCCTGAGGGTGAGGAACATCATGATAGTGCTAAATTCGTCGGTCTTGGCGCGAACGTGAGCTTCGCCGTAGAAGTCGGAGATTTCTGCGTAATGTGGGTGGTAGGGAGCAAAGCGACGGGCGGCGACGAGGACGGGGCTTGCCTTGCGTTTCTCGTAGTAGACTTCGACGGCGGGGAGTAATTGGGTGGTCTTGCCGGAGCCGGAGAGACCGGCGATACGGACGAGGTGGCGCCCGGTGGTTTTGTCCTTGGTGAAGTCAGAAAGGACGCGTTCGAGAATCTCTGGGTACTCGGCAAGGTCGACTTGCCACTCGGGCTTCACGTCGGAGGGCCAGTGAGATTTCATGTAGGCGACGATTTGGTCGAGAGGGCTATTTGGCATGGGATTTTCCTTTCTTGGAGCGTTTGGAATGCTGAATAACTTTGAGGGGGGAGCTGCCTTTTTTGACCTCGATGGTCTTTATGTCTTTGAATACCTGGTACTCGCCCTCGGCTTGGAGTTCGACGGTGGCGGGGTTGGCAAATTCGAGGAGGTCGCGGGTGGTGGGGGTGCCGGGGGTGCGATAGAGGATAGATTTGGTCATAAGGCTCACTAAGCGCGGGAAGCTGATGAGGCGGCAGTTTTCGCTGCGGAAAACTTTGGGCTTTTCGTAATCGTTGCCGCCTTTCATGACGCGGCACATGGAGCGACCGTTCAGGGCGCAATAGTCGCTAATTCCCTGCTTGGTTTGATGGCCGTTCAAGGTGAACTCGGGGATGAAGGTTTTTTTATGACGGTGTTTGAAATACCATTCGGCGAGCTTGAGGTAGGAGCGCCAGGAGCTTTTGCCGCCTTTTTGCATGTAGGTGCGGAACTTAGGGTCGTCGAAAAGCTCGACGGCTTCGGCGGTCATGCCAATGGTGACGTAACAAGTTGCGTAGCGCCAAAACTTGCCATCGACGAAAATCTGTAGAGGGTATAATTTGGAAATATTGTCAAAAGAAATATCCGCTAGTTTCATGGTGCCGAGGGTGCGGGCGAGGTCGTTGAAGTTGCCGTAGGGGAGGACGGCGAGGGTGACGTCTTTGCCGGAGGCGAGGATGGCGTTGGCGCAGACGGCGGCGGTGGCGTCACCGCCGATGGCGAGAACGAGGTCGCCGTCTTTTAATGCGGATTTGGTGGCGGTGACATTGGTTTCGAAGGGGGCTTTTTTGATGGTGTGGTGGGCGACATTTTGGCCATCAAAAAGTTCGGGATGGTCCAGGATGTCGTGTTTGACGCGACAATATTTGGACGAGTGAGGGTTATAGACAAGAAGAATGCGGTTCATGAGCTACCTCATGAACTACCCGAGAAATTCGGGAGCAGGAAGGTGAGCAGTGCGCTGATGAGGGCGTAAACGGCGAGACCGATGACGATTTCGAAGAGGCGACGCTTGGCCTTGCGGGTCTGCTCCTCGTTGCCACCGGCGGTGAGATATTGAATGCCGACAACGGTGATACCGATAGCACCGACGACACCAACGACGACGGAGAGGATAGAGACGGCTTGCTGCAATAGGCAAATAATGCTCCAGCCCGCACCGTCGTCTTCAGCGCAAGATTTCAGGATGGCGGTCTGGGCGGTATTGCTGACGTCGCCATTATTAGCGGTGGCGGAGGCAGGGGCGGGATGAATGGTGCCGGAAAAGAGCGAGAAAATCACCAGAAAGGCGGATAGCACTGGTAGTAGTTTGTGAGTGAGTTTTTTCATGATGACTCCTATCTTAAATATTCATGCAACTTTTTAGTGTCTTTGTTCTTGCGGAGTTTGGAAAGAGCCTTGGCCTCGATCTGGCGGATGCGCTCGCGGGTGACGTCGAACTCGGCGCCGACTTCCTCTAAGGTGTGGGGGCGGCCACCGCCGATGCCAAAGCGGAGGCGGATAATCTTTTGCTCGCGGTCGGTCAAAGTAGCGATAATCTCGGAAAGTTGCTCTTTTAGAATCTGGTTGGCGGCAGACTCCTCGGGGGAGTCGCGCTCTTCGTCTTCGACAAAATCGCCCAGAACCGAGTCCTCGTCATCGCCATCGCGACCGACGGAAGCGTCGAGAGAGGCGATGTCCTGCTTGATGCGCATGACGTAGTCGACCTTATCGGGCTCGAGACCGAGGGCTTCGGCGATTTCTTCGTTGGTGGGCTCGCGGTTGAGTTCGGTGGTAAGTTTGCGAGTGGTGCGAAGGACTTTGTTGATGGTCTCGACCATGTGGACTGGAATGCGGATGGTGCGGGCTTGATCGGCGATGGCGCGAGTGATGGCCTGTCGCACCCACCAGGTAGCGTAGGTGGAAAACTTGAAACCTTTGGCGGGGTCGAACTTCTCGACGGCGCGGAGGAGGCCAGTGTTCCCTTCCTGGATGAGGTCGAGAAAATCAAGCCCGCGACCACCGTAGCGCTTGGCGATGGAGACCACAAGGCGCATATTGGACTCGACCATTTTGTCCTTGGCCTTTTTGTCGCCTTTGACGATGCGGTCGGCGAGGTCGGCCTCTTCCTCGGGGGTCAAAAGCGGAATCTTGCCGATTTCGCGGAGATATAGACGGACCGAATCGTCAGCAAAAGCATCGACGTTTTCGGCGGTGATAGCGAGGTCTTCGTCGGAGAGTTCTTCTTCGTTCTCGAGGTCACTAGAGCCAGGCTCGTCGAACTCGAACATTAAGTCCTTCGCATTCAAAATATCGTCATTTTTCAAGCTCATTACACTATATTATACAGTACTTTATGATTTTTGCAAGTCGGTGATTTCGCGGAGAATGCGCAGATATTCGTCAGAATCTTCATCGAGAGTGTCGAGCTGGGCAGTGAGGGTGGCAATCTGGTGTTTTTTCTGCTCGGTTTGGTAGCGAGCGAGGAGGTCGGTGGCTTCCCTTTCGTAGTCGGGGTCTTTGACGTTTTCGTGGTCGGTGTTGAAAACGAGTTCGAGCTCGGCGAGGCGGGTTTCATCGTCGGGGACGTCGAGGGGGATTTTGGCTTTGGTGACGCCACCGAAGATTTTGAGGGCGAGGAGGGAGTCTTCGAGTTTTTTC
>CAYNBW010000053.1:0-4726 GCA_964396015.1 uncultured Candidatus Saccharibacteria bacterium
ACGGCGTCGACGACCGCTTCGAGTCCCGCCAGCACACCTATTCCCTTGTCATGCCACCCCCCAACGCCAACGGCAACCTCCACATCGGTCACGGCCTCACCATCGCTCTCGAGGATTCCCTCACCCGCTACCACCGGCTCAAGCAAGATTCCACTTGGTATATCCCTGGCGCCGACCACGCTGGCTTTGAGACATGGGTGGTTTACGAAAAAACCCTCGAAAAAGAGGGGCACACTCGCTTCGAATACGACCGAGATGATCTCTATGCTAAGGTTTGGGACTTCGTCGAAATGCAACGCGGCAACATGGAGCTTCAGCTTCGCTCTCTTGGCGCCTCCTGCTCTTGGCCCGACCTCACCTTCACCCTAGACGAAAACGTCATCGACCGCGTCTACACCACTTTCGAAAAAATGTGGAACGACGGCCTCATCTACCGCGGCGAAAAACTCGTCAACTTCTGCCCCAAGCACCAAACCGCCTTTGCCGACATTGAAGTCGAGCACAAAGACGAAAAAGGCACCCTCTGGGAAGTGGCTTATCAAATCTCAGAAAATGACGATCGCGCGCCGAGGACGTTGCAAACTTCACTTTCTGAAATCATCGTTTCAACTACTCGCCCCGAGACACTTTTTGGTGACGCTGCCGTTGCCGTCAACCCCGAGGACGAACGCTACAAAGATCTTATCGGCAAGCACGTCCACCTACCTCTGACCGACCGCACCATCCCCATCATTGCCGACGAGCACGCCGACCCCGAGTACGGTACCGGTGCCGTCAAGATTACCCCCGCCCACGATTTTGACGATTTCGAGGTAGGCCAGCGTCACAATTTGCCCAAGATTCAGGTCATTTCCGAAGATGGTCACATGATTAACGTCCCCGATGAGTACGCCGGCCTTACTACCGCCGAATGCCGCAAGCAAGTCTTGAAAGACCTCAAAGACCAAGGTTTCCTCAAATCCGAGCAACCTCTCGTCCACTCCGTCGCCCATTGCTACAAATGCGGCACCGTTCTCGAACCGACCTTAAAGGACCAATGGTTCGTCGACGTCAAAACCCTCGCCAAGACCGCCATCGCACATCTCGAAAACGACGAAATCAAATTTTACCCCGAGAGCAAAAAACGCGTCCTCATCAACTACCTCGAAAACCTCAAAGACTGGAACATCTCTCGCCAAATCCCTTGGGGTATCGCCATCCCGATGTTTAGAAAGGCCACCGAAGGGGCCACCGACGAGCCCGAGTGGATCTTTGATCGCCGTACCCACCTCAAAACCATCGAAAAATCCGGCGTCACCTACGTCCGTGACGAAGATACTTTCGACACCTGGTTCTCGTCTAGCCATTGGCCGATTGTCTGTACCGATTGGTCCGAGGACAACCCCACCCCATATTACCCGCTCAACGTCATGGAAACCGGCGCCGACATTCTCTTTGCTTGGGTCGCCCGCATGATTATGATGGGTCTCTACGTCACCGGCGAAGTCCCGTTCAAAGAAGTTTATTTGCATGGCCTCGTCCTCGACGCTCATGGCCAAAAAATGTCCAAATCCAAAGGCAATGTCATCAACCCCATCGACCTCGTCGCCCGCTTTGGCTCCGACGCCTTCCGCCTCGGCATTTTACGCGGCCGCTCCGCCGGCATGAATCAAGCCTTCTCCGAAAACAGCGTCACCTCCGGCCGCAACCTCTGCAATAAACTCTGGAACATCTCCCGCCTCATCCAGTCGATTGTCGATGAGGACGAGGGCGAAGGGGTGGGGGCGCTCGAGGACAATGCTCTCCGAGGACGCTCCGGAGGTTACGACCGAGGTAGCGAGGAGCGCGAGCCCCGTAACGACGGGCGCGAGCGACTCCGGTCCTCGGAGAGCATTGCCTCGAGCACGTCGAGAAATAGCACTTCGGCGCCCCACTACACCACCAACAACCAAGGTGAGGATTGGATCTGTCGCGAGATTAACGACTGTTTAGACCAGATAGAACAAGACATGACCACCTACCGCTTCGCCGAAGCCGTCGAAACCCTGCACTCCACCATCTGGGACAAATACGCCGACTGGTTCCTCGAAACGCAAAAAATCTACCGCAACGTCTCTCTCTTGAAGCGCACCCTCGAATCCCTTCTTATTGCCCTCCACCCCTTTGCCCCCTTCGTCACCGAAGCCATCTGGCAAAACTTATCCTGGACGGACGGTTTCATTATCACCGCCAAATGGCCCGAGAGGCTCGTTTACGACCCGATAAGCGCCGAACAGTTCGAAACCATAAGAAGTATCGTCCAGACGGTCAGAGGCACCTTACAGGCCCTCCCAGGCACCAATAACGGCAAAAAATACGAGCTACTATATGATAATGATGCCCTTGTCGAGGATAATCTCTTGCTCATCCAGACTCTCACCCACGTCCCGGCTATCAACGACTCAAAAGGCGCCCCCAGGGGGCTCCGCCTCGCCCTCGCAGGCCGCAATCTCTATCTCGACGTCCCCGAAAAGGTCGTCACCGAATATAAAGACGCTCTCACCGACAAAATTCTCTCCGTCGGCCGCGAGCTAGACGCCCTCAACGCCCGCATGATGAACCCGAGCTATGTCGACAAAGCCCCAGCTCACCTCGTCAAAGAAACCGAGGACGCCATCAAGGAAAAAGCGCAACTCATCGCCAACCTAAGACAGCAACTTTCCCTCATCTAGCCCCAAAAAACAACCGCCATTCCCTGCCCCAAAAATAGCCCATCACAGAGGGCTATTTTTTCACCGTGTATTTATCGAGGTCAAACAGCGACGTCTGTCCCCCATCAAGAATTTTTTGTGCTTCCCTTTTCAGCCGCCGCACCCCATTTTCACTCGTCGCTGACCCCACGTGCACCGTCCGCACCACGCGCCCACCCTCCTTGTAGCACACCTGCACCCCAGTCGCCCCCGACGTCGTCTTAAATTTCCGAATATAAGCCATACTCCCATTTTACCACATTTCCACAGCTTTTCACCCAGACTTTTCCACAAAAACATAAGCAAAGTCGAACCCTTCACCCTTATGCCTAGCAACCCGCGGTCCTAGCAACCCCACTTGACAAACGAAGCCCGCCACGCTAAAATAAAATCAACAACCATGCGATCGAGTGGGCTCGTGCGGTTGGGAGGCGGGAACTACTATCCCGCAACAGTGTGAACAAAAACTGGCGAACAGGGAAACAAACCACAACCCATTTTAGCAACCGACTAAAATCAAGAAGCCGGAAATTTTGCATAACCGAAATACAATAAAACGCGCAAACGGTCAAAAAAATCCACATAACAACGACTTATGGTTTCGCAACAAAAAGCCCCGTAAGAACGGGGCTAAAGGCACTCCTTTAGTAGTAGAAATAAAAGCCACTTGTATGTTGCTGTCGGTTACCCACATCGAAATCCTGCACTATCACCCGGTCGCCCGCGCGATACAATGTTTCAGAATCATGTAGTGAAACCCCAACCTCTTCGCCGTAGAAATCGCCACACACCTTCTCAATTACCGCATGGCTAGCTTGCCATTCCGAGACGCCGTCACGTAGTCCAACCAACCGGCAATGCGCCTCCTCGGGTATCTTCGCATACACATCCACGTCCCCTAGGCATTTTTGGTGCACCAATTCTCGTTCGCTCGGCGCCCCATAATCGCGCACCAGTGGTAAATTTTCTAACCCGTACAATCTAGTTGCTGTACGCGCTATTCGGACATTTCTTGATTTCGTCGCATCAAGCAACAGCCTTCGCCACCGACGTGCCGATTTTCTATAGCGCCACTCCGGATACCACTTTACGCGATCCTCGAAATCCAGCAATACCGCCATCGTTTCCTCGTCATTTTCCGGTGCAACCATCCAGCGTCCAAGGTAGCGCTCCGGTATCTTTCTCCCTACCGTTGCCATAACCGCTGCCGCTCGCACCACCTCCCAGTTATCGCACATCCCCGTCTCTATCCAGCGAAAAGGCAAATCGTTGCGTGATACCATCGCATTCATCGCGGCCATTCTCCGATAAAAATCGCCCGAGCGTCTCCACATATCAATCACCTTAGCAGGGAACCAATGCCCCTTCGCCGCCCGTGCCGCCGCTATGGCTACTTTCGGGTGACGGTCTCCGAGTCCATTCGCGATAAACGCATTGTATGTATCCCCCGTTTTTCCACCTGCCACTCGCATTGCCAAGTACCGGAGATAGTTATCCTCCGACTCCGCCCACCATTGCATTTTTTCAACCGATAGCCAGTGTCTCTCTAGCGCATCGCCTATCTGGTCGTACAGTTTTACTCGCATCTCACAGCAATCTTCGCCCCACATATCGCCCCACGCACTCTGCTCGTTGGCCGCCTCTACCAGTAGCGTAGTTGGTAGCTCCGGTGTGTTTACGCAAGCCGCAAACCCTGCCATCCGTACCATCACATCGTCACTTTTTAGCCACTTTCGGATTAAGTGTAGCGGTGTTTCCGCCCGTTTCTTACAAGCCCGTACCGCTGCTACTTTGTCGGAATGACTGCCCTCCTTCAGGATCCGCTCAATCGTTTCTAACTTCAATCCACGCTGTTCTTCCATTTTCCACCTCCAAATGTAAAAGCACAAACAAAAGAGAACCTATAAAGGTCCACTCACCCTATCCTTATTATACCACAAAAAAGGGGCCAAGTAAATAGATTCGTATTAACTCAGAACCTTTGCAACATAAAAGGTAGGTTCTATACTTGATTTAAT
>CAYNBW010000054.1:0-4721 GCA_964396015.1 uncultured Candidatus Saccharibacteria bacterium
GCCGGCACCAAAATCGACGAATCTCAAGAGAGATTCAAGCAAGCCGGCTACACCGCCCAGCAACGCTTCAAAGGTCTTGGCGAAATGGACGCCAAACAACTCTGGGAAACCACCATGGACCCTGAGAACCGCATCTTGGTCAAAGTCCACGTCGAAGACGCCGAAAAAGCCGACGCTGTCTTTACGAAGCTCATGGGAGATCAGGTCGAACTCCGCAAGAACTTCATCCAAGCCGGCGCCGCCACCGTTAACCTAGATGACCTAGACTTTTAAGAAAGGAGCATAAAATGGTAGACGATAAAAGCAGTACAGAGAATACCTCAGAAGCAGCCCCCTCAGAGGGGCCTGTCGGAGGTTACGACCGAGACAGGAGGGGCGCGAGCCCCGTGACGACGGGAGCGAGCGACCCCGTACCCGAGGAGGGGGTTGCTTCTGAGGTCACGCAGGAGGGAATTGAGAACAAGCCCGTCGAGCATACCATGGAAGACTACTTCCTCAAGTACTCCATGTCCGTTATCATTGACCGCGCCTTGCCAGACGTCCGCGATGGTTTGAAACCAGTTAACCGCCGTATTCTTTACGCCATGAACAAAAACGGCTGGAAAGCCCCTCACCCAACTGTCAAATCCGCCCGTATCGTCGGTGAGGTCATGGGTAAATACCACCCACATGGCGACTCCTCGATTTACGACGCCATGGTTAACCTCGCCCAGCCCTGGAAAATGCGCTACACTCTAGTCGAGGGGCAAGGTAACTTTGGTTCCGCCGACGGCGACGAACCAGCCGCCTCGCGTTACACCGAGGCCCGCATGGACAAAATCGGCGCCGAGCTTCTCGCCGACATCGAAAAGGAAACCGTCGACTTTCGCGACAACTTCGATGGCACTGAGAAAGAGCCGGTCGTTTTGCCAGCCGCACTCCCGAACATTCTCTTGAACGGCCAGATGGGTATCGCCGTCGGTATGGCCACCAACATTCCGCCACACAACCTCGGCGAATTGGTTGATGCCACTGTCGCTCTGATTGACGACCCCGAAATCAGCCTCGACGGCCTGATGAAACACGTCAAGGGCCCCGATTTCCCGACCGGTGCCGAAGTTTACGGTGGCACCCCCATGAAACAGGCCTACGCGACAGGGAAGGGCTCAGTTACCATCCGCGCCGTCACCAACATCGAGGAGCGCAAGAATGGCCGTTACAACATTGTTATTACAGAGATGCCATACGGTGTCTCTAAAGAGGCCTTCATCGGCAAAGTCCGCGACCTCGTCTTGAACAAAAAATTAGACCACATCGCCGATGCGCGCAACGAATCAGCGCGTGGCAAGACCCGTGTCGTTGTCGAGCTAAAGAAGGATGCTTTCCCCAAGAAAATCCTCAATCAACTCTACAAACTCACCGACCTCCAGACCTCATTCCACTACAACGTGCTGGCCCTCGTCGACGGCATCCAGCCTCGCGTGCTCGGTCTCAAGGAAATCCTCTCTGAATTCGTCAAACATCGCCAGGTGGTGATTCGCCGGCGCACCGAGTACGACCTCAGAAAGGCCAAAGAGCGCGCCCATATCCTCGAGGGGTTAAAAATCGCCCTTGATAACATCGACGAAGTCATCAAAGTCATCCGCGCCGCCTATGACGACGCCGACAAACAGTTGATGACGCGTTTCGGTCTTTCCGAAATTCAGGCTCAAGCCATCTTGCAGATGCAACTTCGCCGCCTCCAAGGCCTCGAACGCGACAAAATCGAAGCCGAGTTGAAGGAACTCCACGAACTTATCGAAAAACTCGAGGCGATTTTGGCCTCCGAAGCCGAGATTTTGCGCGTCGTCAAGGAAGAACTCCTCGCCATGAAGGACAAATATGGTGACGCACGTCGCAGCAAGATCATCAACCACGAAGTCGGCAAGTTCTCCGAAGAAGAGCTCATCCCAGAGGAAGAAAGCGTCATCTTGCTTACATCCGAGAACTACATGAAACGCGTCCCTCAGGCCGATTTCCGCAAGCAAAACCGTGGTGGCAAGGGCAAGCGTGGCATGACCACCAAGGAAGAAGACGTCATCGCCCAGATTTTGACCGCCAACTCCCACGACTATCTGTTGTTCTTTACCAGCCAAGGCCGTCTTTTCCGTATGAAAGCCTACGAGGTCCCTCAAGCTTCTCTCGCCGCTAAGGGCACCGCCGCTGTCAATATGCTCAATATGCACCCTGAGGAAAAGATTACCGCCATCATCAAACAGGGTGAGGGCGTCGAGAATGGCTACCTCTTTATGGCCACCAAGAAGGGAACTATCAAAAAGACCGCCATCAAGGATTTCTTTAATGTACGTAGTAACGGTCTAATTGCCATCAAACTAGACGAAAACGATGAACTCAAGTGGGTCAAAGAAACCACCGGTAAAAATGACATCGTCATCAGCACTTCCGCCGGCCAGGCCACCAGATTCAACGAGAGCGAAGTCCGCGCCATGGGTCGCTCCGCTATGGGTGTCCGCGGTATGCGTCTTCGCCCCAAGGACGAAATCGTCGGTATGGACGTCATCACCGATCCCGGTCAGAAACTCCTTGCTATCTCTGCTAATGGTTACGGCAAGGCTTGCCTAGTCTCTAACTTCCCGCCCCATAAGCGCGGTGGCGTCGGCATCAAGGTTGCCTCAGTAACCGAGAAAACTGGCCCCATCGTTGCCGTCCACACTCTCGACCCTGCCGCCAAAGAGGTCATCATGATGTCCGAAAAGGGCCAAGCCATCCGCGTCGCCATGAAAGAAATCCCCACCCTCGGTCGCGCCGCTCAGGGCGTCCGCATTATGCGTTTGAATGACAGTGACACCGTCGCTTCTATCGGCGTTATTCTCCCCGAAGAAGAGCCCGAATCCCCTGACACCGCCACCACTCCCGATACCAAACCCACCACCAAGTAACTTCTAACCACAGGCGTCATCAAAGCTACGCTCTAACAGGGAAGATTTGATTACCACAACCGCTTTCCGCCACAAAACTTATGCTAAACTCCAAAACCCTGCTGCTTAAAAAAGGCTAAGTAGGGGGTTGCAATTTTCCGCCAAACCTGCCTATAATGCTCCAAACTAAACAAAGGAGTTTTTTATGGGTAAAAAATTACCACTTTTATTATCAACTTTAACCATGCTCGCAAGCGGCATCAGTAGTCTCGTCGTCACCCCCGGCGGCGCCAATGCTGAAGTCGTTATCCCGCGAGATGTTTCGTACTGGACTTTCCAGGAAATTCTCGATTTCGAGGCCGAGCATGATCGGCTTGCCACTGAGTATTGCGGCACCGAAGACCGAGCCTGCCAGCGTGATTTTCTGTTTGAACGGCTCGACGCCCGGACCGATGGTCGCTACAACTGGCTAGATTATTTCAAAAACAACCATTTTTTCATCACCGATATCGACCCGGCCAACGAAACCATTACTTTATATTTCCGTGACCAAAACATGATGCTCTGGTACATGGGTATCGATAACTCCGCCGTACTCGACGAAGTCTATCTCGCCTGGGTCGAAGAGGGCATCCCCGACCCGCGCAACAATCCGTTTTGGGAAAACGGCAAGCTCATCACTAGCTATGTCGCCGACATTAGAAACGGCACTATGAGCGACGGCATTCACAAAATCTTCTCAGGCACTTCTAGGGAAAATGGCGACGGTTGGTTTGCTCCCAACGTCGAGCGCCAGTTCAGCATTGCCGGCAGCGACCTTGTTGATAATACTAGCCACTTCATCCAGCTGGTCGTACTCGGCGTCACCGATGGCGACATGCTCGGCGGCGTCGAATACGACAGTTGCTATAAATTTGGTTACGATGGCACCGGTACCTGTCAAATCGCCTTTAGTAGCGATGGTGAATTATTGTATCTGCCATCCGCTCTGCTCACTTCAACGTCCGAACCTGCCAGCGACAATACTACCCCTGACAGCAGTGATACCAACCTCGAGCCAGCCGACTCGTCTAATTCCGGCAACCAGACCACTTCAGATAGCGGAGCCATCCTCGATGCATCTACTTTAAGCACTAGCACTAACACTACCGGAGTGCTAATCGTAGCAGATAACAGGGAAAAACCGGAATCTTCAACCGCGGGTGCATCGATCGCATCGTTGACCTCATCTGAAGGATCTTCGTCTGATCTAGCAATAGAATCGCTAGACGCTTCCTCTACCGCCCAAGCACCGGCTTCTACTGTCTATGTCGAAACCCCCACTGCCTCCAGTAGCTCCTGTACCGAGATTAATTTCCCTTGGTGGCTTATTGCGCTTCTCGTCGCCGGCGATGCCGTCGCGGTCTGGTGGTTCCTTCCCGGTCGTCGCAACAAAACCAACAAATAATCACCCCCAAAAATGAGCGGAGCCCGCCTCCGCTCATTTTTTTTCTAAAAAAGTCATAAAAAAGTCATAAAAACCCTTGACATTACCAAGGAACTGCGATAAAATAGGATTAGTCTAAAGCTGCGAGAACTTATTTTAAAGACTTTAGAAATAGTTTAACAATTTGAGTGTGCAATTATCATCGTCAGTTCATTTTAACTAAGAGCTAAGAAAATACAGTCAAATGTATTTTTGAGATAAAATTTTGAAGATTGGTGTTTTCTCCGAGCGGAGCGCGTCTTAATCGACGAGCGAGCGAGGAAAAACGCCAAGATTCGGAATTTTAGCCAAAAATGGAGAGTTTGATCCTGGCTCAGGATGAATGCTGGCGGCGTGCC
>CAYNBW010000055.1:0-4624 GCA_964396015.1 uncultured Candidatus Saccharibacteria bacterium
TGTTTTTATTATAGCATAGATTTGGTTTTTAGTGAGACAAAAAAATGGCGGAAGCGAGAGGATGGGGATCCTCAATGCTTCCTTCAAAAATGTAAAACCCAGAGCAAGCTCTGGTTTTTCCATTTTTGGCGGAAGCGAGAGGATTCGAACCTCCGGTACCCTTGCGAGCACACACGCTTTCCAAGCGTGCTCCTTAAACCACTCGGACACACTTCCGTCTAATATTATAGTAGCACGTTTTCCCTTGAAAGGGAAGGGTTTTATTGTTTTCTGAGGATGAGGAGGTTTTCGATATGGGGAGTGCGAGGAAAGAAATTAAAAATCTTGACCTCATCGATTTGGTATTTGGATAGGAGTGCAGCGACGTCGCGGGCTTGGGTGGCTGGGTTGCAAGAGAGATAAATGATAATTGGGGGAGCAACTTCTATGAGTCTGTTGATAAGTGTGGCGTCACAGCCTGCGCGAGGAGGGTCGAGGATAACAGTGGTGTCTGGAGTGACATAATCTAGAACTGACTCGGATTTGGCGAGAACGGGGTGTGTATTCTCGGCGGTGGCGTTTTTACAGAGTTCTTGATAGGCGGACTTGTCGACTTCTACAAGGGTGAGGTCACGGTCGCTAGCTACGGAGAGACCGATGGTGCCGACGCCGGAGTAGAGGTCGAGGACTTTGGTGGTAGAGATGTGGGGTGCGATAGATTTGAGGGCTAATTCGTAGACCGGTAGGTTGATTTGGAAGAAACCATTAGGGGAATAGGAGTAGGTGCGCCCCATGATGGAGTCGGTAAGATTGGTGAAGGCGGGATGGGGTTGGTGCTTTTCAAAGAGACCACCAGAAACTTCACCCTTTTGGTTGCAACGGAGAAGAAGGGATTGGTAGGAGCGGGCCTCAGCGTGAGCGTGGTTGAGGTCTTGGATGATTTTGGTGGCGGCTTCTAAAATCTCGGGACGCTCGATGGAAGACTTCGTGATAGGGATTTTGCGGTGAGTGCCACGGATATGGAAAGCAAGCGAGATTTCGGAAGTTGCGTGGTCCCAGTAGAGGGAGTACTCCATTTTGTTGCGGTAGTAGTAGGGTTGGTTGTCGGTAAAAATAGGTGGAGTCGCTAGGTCGATATGGTGCTCGCGGAAGTTTTCTATGACTAGGGCCTGTTTCTCGGCCAGTTCGTAATCGTAGTCCATGATTTGCCAGGGGGAGGTAGCAAGGAAACATTCGTCTTTTGCGTCTATACGATGTACTGACAATGTATGTACATCGGTAGCAATGGCCTCGGCGTAGTGAGATTTGTTTTTGGTGATTTGGTAGTCGGCGATAATTTCGCCAGGGAGAGCATTCCAGAGAAAAATCTTCTTGCCAGTATCATCTGTGGCAAGAGCCTGACCGCCTGGAATGAGTTTTTCTATCTTGAGCATTAGATATATTATATCACTTTTCCACACTAGTAATAATAACTTGGTGGGTTTTGAAGTTGTTGACGAGGGCCTTGCGGCGAGTTTCGTCTAATTCAGAGAAGACATCGTCTAGGAGGATGATGGGCTTTTCGCCGGTGGTTTGCTCTAGAGTGTCGGCCTCAATGAATTTGAGGGCAAGCATTACCGAGCGGGTTTCGCCACGAGAAGCGGAGCCGCTGGCTTTTTTGCCATTAAAGATGAATTCGAAGTCATCTTTGTGGATACCAAAAGTGGTGTGGCCTATACATTGGTCTTTGGGCTGGTTTCGTTCGAGCGTTTTGAGATAGGAACTTTCGGTGAGATCAACATTGACTTCAGTGATAAGATTAAGATTAACCTCGTCGCTATTTTCGGCGATAGAACGATAGACTTTAGTGAGCTCTTGATTGATGACTGTGGTATATTTTGCACGGAGACGACTAATGGTGGTACCATATTTAGCTAGCAGAAGATTCCAAGAGAATAGGGAAGTACTACTGCATAACTCTGACTTGAGAAGTTCGTTACGTTGGCGCAAGGCCTTGTCGTAACGGGAAACACTAGAAGCGTATTCCTCGCTGATGCCGCCGAAATAACGATTGAAATAGTCACGGTGGCGGGAGGGGGAGCCGGTAATGAGATTGAGATCTGATGGCTCAAAGAGAACTACGGGGTACCGACTATTTTTGGGGAGGCGGCGGGTTTTTTTGTCTGACGTGAGGAAAGTTTTGGCTTTACCATCATAGATGGCAGTGGTCTTAATACCACTATTATATTCTAGCTCGATGCGATAAAAAGGCGCACCGTGCTTTATGATTTCGGGGTCGGTGGAGCGAAAACTCTTACCTCTGGTAAGGATATAGATGGCCTCTAGAACGGAGGTTTTACCACAACCATTGGCACCGATAATCAAGGTAGTAGTAGGCTTACATTCTAGGTGGTATTTGGTATGGTTACGGAAATTTGCAAGCGTAATGGTCTTAATTAGCATAGTTATTTATGAATAAGCATAACTGAGTGAGCGTAGTCATCGTTGTTACAGTTGTGTAAAATAATAGCATTGGTATTTGGTGAGGTTACTGTTTTATGATTACCAAATTCAAAACGAATCTTTGAGTCGTCAAAAGCGTTCAAAGCATCTAGGAGATTGCGCGAATTGACATAAATTTTACCCTCTTCGTCCACATCAACGTCTATACACGAATCGTTTTCACCTAGTTCGTTAGCAACGGAACGAATAGAAAAGATATTGGGTTTTTTGGTTTCACAGATGATGGCTCCGTCGGCACTGCGTCGCGCAAAGAGTGCAGCAAGCTTGACGTTGCGAATAAGGTCCTCACGATTAATTTCAAGATGGATATTACTATCTTTAGGAAAGAGCTTTTTATACTCAGGAAAACTTCCGTCGATTAGTTTGGAGATAATCTCTACTTCACCAAGCCGGAAACGAACTAGATCTTCGCTAAAAGATAGCTCGATTTCTTCGATGCTGTCATCTATAGAATGAAGCACCTCTTGCAAAGACGGGCTAGGTACTACTACGCGTACTTCACTTTGGACGTTTTTGACGAGCTTTTTCTCGGCGATACGATATCCATCGGTAGCTACTATCATAAGATTGTTTTCGTCGGTCACAAAGAGTACGCCGGTGAGAATGGGTCGCTCGAGGACGCGAGAAGCTGCGCAAATGACCTGTTCAATGCTGTGCTTAAACTCTGGTGCGCCGATTTTAAATACCACAGCTTTACTTTCGTCGATTTCGGGTAGCTCGGGAAAGTCGTCGGCAGAAGTACCGTTGATGGTGGAAGAATATTTACCAGCAGAGATGGTGATTTTGTTGTCGGAATTTGTGAGAGTAACGGTATTATCTTTAGGGAGGGTAGAGATGAATTCGGTAAGAAGTTTGGCTGGTACAGTAATAACTCCGTCTTTGGAGTTGGATACTGGGAGAAAATCAACGACTGCAAGGTCAAGATTGGTGGTAACAAGTGAGACTTTTTTATCCTTGACTCTAATAAGCACGTTATTTAAGACTGGTAGGGGGGCACGCCCGGTAGCGACTCGACTAACGTTGGCGAGAGCTCGACTGAGTTTTGATTGAGTGACTTCGATTTCCATTTTAATTCCTTTCTATTAAATTATATAGTTGTAGTAGCGGTAGGGGCTGTGGAATTGTGAAAAAGTCTTGAGGTGGCCTAGAGAGGGGCGGATGGTGAAAAAGTGGGTGGGGAAAACGGTAAAAGATGGTGGAAAAGGTGGGGTTTTGCACGGTTTGGTGGGTGAATAAAAGTTTTGCGCAAAGTTTTGCGCGGGAAATGCGCAGGATTATACGCGGAGTTTTACACATAAAGGCAGTGGTTTTGCACGAGTTTTGCACAGGGGGTTTTGATGCTGAGCTAGTCATAGATTTTACTCCTGATTTCTTCGATTTGGTCGCGGAGGGTGAAGTTAAGTTTGAGGTCGTTTTCGATTTTGGCGATACCGTGCATGGCGGTACTGTGGTCCTTGACGCCGACCTCGGCGGCGATTTTGGTGGTACTGATGCTGAGCTCTTTCTGGAGGAGATACATGGCGACTTGGCGGGCGTTTTTGATGTGGGCGACGCGAGATTTACTTTTGAGCTCGTCGGGGGTGAGGTTGTAGTATTTGGCGACTTTGTCGACGATACGCTTGGCGGAAGTGGGTTGGAGCTTAGCGGTGTGGGTGACGCTGATGGAGCCGCTTTTGATGAGCTCTAGTGGAGTGAGGCCGCGAACGTCGGACATCATGAGGATGGTAGAGAATTCGCCCTCGAGGTCGCGGATATTAGTGGTGACGTTTTCGGCGATATATTCGATGGCTTCGTCTTCGATTTCGGCATTCATAAGCTCGGCTTTGGAGCGGAGGATGGCGCATTTGTCCTCGAACTTGGGGAGTTGAAGGTCGAAGGCGCCGGCCCAGGTGAGGCGGGAAGCGAGGCGTTCGTCGACGGTTTTGATTTGGCTAGGGAGACGGTCGGAGGTGACGATGATTTGCTTGCCGCGTTGGTGGAGGTGATTAAAGATGTTGAAGAATTCCTCTTGGGATTTTTCCTTATTGACAATGAATTGGAAGTCGTCGATGATGAGACAGTCGAGAGCTTGGAACTTGGCACTAAATTCTTTACCTTTGCCGTTTCGGACAGAGTTGACAAAGTCGGAGTAGAAGTCGGAAAT
>CAYNBW010000056.1:0-4553 GCA_964396015.1 uncultured Candidatus Saccharibacteria bacterium
CCGGGGTGCCAGAATCCGGAGACGTGGGATTTTGGGGGCGGGTTTTTGGTGGAAGTGAAGGAAATTTGCGAGCGGCTGAGTCAGTTTCGGGGGCAGAGTGGGCTCACGTTTTGCGGGGGAGAACCGTTTGTACAACCGAGGGCGTGTCGGGAGATTGCGGAATTTGTGAGGCGTGAACTGGGTTGGAATGTGTGGTCGTTTTCGGGATTCACTTATGAGCAGATTAAAGAGGCAGGTGGTGAGGCGTGGGAGTTTTTAAAATTGCTGGACGCACTAATTGACGGGCCGTTTATCTTGAAACAGAAAGATTTGACACTGAAGTTTCGTGGGTCGAGGAACCAAAGGCTCTTGCATTTAGAATACGGAACTGGTAAAATAGTAGCAAGAGAGTAGGAGGTAAGGAGGATAGTTTCGTGGCAGGTGCGTTTACGGTGATGCCGATGCGACAAACAATTGAACTCGTGCCTGGGCAGACATATACAGGCTATATTACGGTGGCGAATCCACAGGTGGCGACGGAAGATTTTCACTATTTTGCAACGGCGGTGCCGTATAGCGTGATTGGTGAGGACTACCAGGCGGATTTTGCGACGAAGTCAAACCGGACTTTGATGGCGGACTGGATTACGATAGAAAATCCGCGGGGAGAGGTGGCGCCGAATGGGACGGAGAAGATTTATTACACCATTAAGGTGCCGGAATCGGTGCCGGCGGGTGGGCAGTATGCGGCGATTGCAGTGAGTTCGGATACGGACATGGTGGCGCGGCAAGGTTTAAATGTGCAAAGTGTGTTTGAAATCGCAAGTGCGCTTTATGCGGTGGTGGACGGTGAGACGGAGCACGCGGGGGAGGTACTGGAAAACAAGGTGCCGGGGTTTTCCACAACCAATGATGTAAAAACGACTTTGATGTTAAGAAACGACGGCAACGTACATGAATCTGCGAAAATCAAAATGACGGTGAAAGAGGTGTTGACAGGCAATATAGTAGTGGGCGATGACGGGACGTACGAGGAAGTCATAATGCCGGAGTCAACGCGATATGTGAGCCGACAAATTGACCATTTGGCAAGTCTAGGGATTTACGAAGTGAAACAGTCGGTGGAATATTTGGGCGCAGAGAATGACGCAACTGGGATATTAATAGTGTGCCCGGTGTGGTTTATGGCGTTGGTGGTAGGGACGATAATCGTATTAATTTGGACAATAAAACGCTTGACGAGTCGAAAAGCTCATGCTAAAATGGAAGTATAAAAGGTCAATCATAATTAAAGATAAAACTATGTCAAAAAATAACTATTTACCATTAGGAATATTAACGGGGGTGACTTTGTTGGCTGGCTCGGTGTTAGCAAGCACTGGGAGTCATGCGACAGTGTCATGCACGACGACGGCGGGTGTTACTACTTGTACAGAAACTAAGAATGCCTCAGTGACGGTGAGCGGGGCGTGTGGTTTTACGGGTGCGAGTGCGACGCGTGAGGTACCTTTGTCGCTAAATAGTGGCACTTCAACAGAGAGTGGAGCGACTGATGTTGTAACGTCAGTGTTTTGCAATACCGCGAGCGCTTTTTCGGTGAATGTGATTGGCTATTCTAATGACACAGATGGAAATACGAATTTGGTAGGTACGAATAGCAATACCATTGCAACAGGCAATGATACGGCGACGCCGACGAATTCATATTGGGCAATGAAGTTTACGGTAAGTGGTACTGGTGCTAATGCGCCGACGGTAGTTTCGCCGTATACGGCTTATTCGGCGATACCGAGTAGCTCTACGCCAGTGGTGAACTATCCGGCAGTGACGGATGTGTCGACACGGGATGACTATAGTTTTTATACACAGTATAAAGTTTATGCAGCGCCTACGCAGGCGGCGGATACGTATACTGGTAAGGTCAAATATACGCTGAGCCAAAGTTAGAAGCTGTGCTGACAAAGCGAAATCTCCCCGCGGGGAGATTTTTGTGATACTATATAATATATGGTGTACCTAGATTATGCGGCGACGACGCCACTATTACCTGAGGTGATGGGTGCGATGCACGAGGCGGAGCAGGAGTTTTTTGCGAATGCGTCGGCACTACATACGCCGGGGCATCTGGCTCTCATGCGGATAGAGGAGTGCCGGGAGATGCTGGCGGAGATGGTGGGGTGCGACTCGGAGGAGATTATTTTTACTTCGGGGGCGACGGAGGCGAATAATACGGTGATGCATATTTTTGAAGGGTGCGAGATCGAGTGCTCGCCGTATGAGCATCATTCGGTGGTGGAGGCGGCGAAGGTGCATCGGGGGACGGGCGCGCCGAAACTGTACTCTTGGATGTTAGCGAATAATGAACTGGGAGACTATCTGGAACTGTCGGTGACGCGCAAAGGGGAATATCTGCATTCGGATTTGACGCAGGCGCTCTCTAAAGTGCCGGTGAATGTGCGGGAGCTCGGGCTGGACTATGCGACGTTTAGTGCGCATAAGATTGGCGGGCCGGTGGGAGTAGGGGCGCTATATGTGCGGAAGGGGGCGCCGTTTAAGCCGTTTATGGTAGGTGGTGGGCAGGAGCATAAACGGCGGGGTGGGACTTATAATACGGTGGGAATTATCGGGTTCTTGGCGGCACTGAAGTACGCACGAGAGCATAAGACGTGGGAAGTGTATGACAATGTCATACGGGGGCTAAGGGACCGCCTGGCGGAGCGGATTTTGGCGGAGGTGCCGGGAAGTTCGATTAACACTGACCTCAAGAAAGCATTGCCTAATATCCTGAATGCGTCGTTTCGGGCGGCGGAGGGGGAGTCGATCCAGTTGTATCTGGATGCAGAGGGGATTGTAGTGTCAACGGGGTCGGCTTGTGCGGCGGGTGATATCAAGCCGTCGGCACCGCTGATGGCGAAGTTTAATGATGCTGAGGTGGCGCATTCGTCGATTCGGTTTTCGTTTGGGCTTGATAATACGATAGATGACGTTGAGGCGGTGATGAAGGTGTTGCCGGGAATTGTGCGTCGGTTGCAACAGATAAGTACCGTTCGGATGAAATCAAAATAACTCAAAAAGAGCTATTTTGATTTCTTTTGACGGTAGTTCTCAATAGCATCGCGCAAAGCATCATGACCTAGGATCGAGCAGTGAAACTTATGCTTCGGTAAGGTGCCGAGGTAGTCGTCGATTTCCTTGGCGGTGATTTTTAGGGCGTCGTCTAAAGTTTTGCCTTTGGCCATTTCGGAGAGGGCGGAGGTGGAGGCGATGGCGGAGGCGCAGCCGTAAGTTTTCCAGCGGATGTCGGTGATAGTGTCGGTTTTTTTGTCGATCTTTAGAAACATTTTCATTTGGTCGCCACAGATGGGGTTGCCGACGAGACCGATGGCGTCGGCTTTGAACTCGGATTCGTCGCCCATCAGAAAATTGCGGGGGTTTAGAAAGTGATCTTTGACGATGTCGGAATAGACCCAATTTTGCTCTGTCATGAGTCTATTATAACATTTTTGTGTTATAATGGGGGAATGAAGATAGCGATTTTGGGTGCGGGGGCTTTTGGTACGGCTCTTGGGGGGATTTTGGCCGACAAGGGGTATGATATTGATTACTATGATTCGCGGGTAGAGAAGGAAAGGTTGTCCGACGTGGTGGGCGATGCGAAATATGTGGTCTTGGCGGTGCCGTCGAAGGCAGCGCCGTAT
Organism: uncultured Candidatus Saccharibacteria bacterium; assembly: GCA_964396015.1. Lineage (GTDB taxonomy): Bacteria > Patescibacteriota > Saccharimonadia > Saccharimonadales > Saccharimonadaceae > Nanosyncoccus. Next base: position 3,678 of record CAYNBW010000056.1, read on the forward strand.
GTGTTACCGTATTTGCCGAAAGACAAGCCTCTTATCGTGGCGACTAAGGGATTCCTTGATATGCATAACCTTGAGGAATTTAACGATGTGATGGCGTTGTCGGGTCCGGGGTTTGCGGATGATATCAAGGCGGGCAAGGAGACGCATTTAACGGCGACGGATGAGCTGGTGGTGGAACTTTTTGAGACGGAATACTTGGACTTTGACAGGACGGATGATGTGAGGGGGGTGCTGATGTGCGGAGCACTTAAAAACGTGTATGCGATTTATGCGGGGCTGCTCGGGCTGAAGGCGGGGACGGAAAGTCATGAGCGGTATCTCGCCGAAGCGGCGGAGGAGATGCGGATGATTCTCGGAGCGAATGGAGCAAAGGCGCGGACGGTAGATTTGGAGTGTGGGGTGGGGGACTTGCGTTTGACCTGTAATTTACCGTCGCGGAATTATGAGTTTGGGATGCTGAAGCGAAGGGACGCTGGGTACCAGCCGGAAAAGACAGTGGAGGGATTGACGGCGCTAGGCAAGATTCGACGAGGAGAAATAGAGGTACCGGAAAAGGCGGTGAAGTTGCGAGAATTGATGAAGATAAGCAAAGATTGGATAAAACAGGGGTAGGCCGGAATAATTAACCGCGCTAGGATGCGCTAAAAGGAGGTAAAATGGGGCTAAATGCAAAGCAAAAAGAAGCGGTAGAATATCTGGAGGGGCCTTTACTCGTTTTGGCGGGGCCGGGGACGGGCAAAACGCAACTGCTGAGCGAAAAGGTGGCGTATATTCTGAAAAATACCGATACAGCGCCGGAGAATATTTTGTGTTTAACCTTTACAGAGACGGGGGCGTCGAATATGCGCGAGCGGCTGAAGAGCATGATTGGTATGG
>CAYNBW010000057.1:0-4243 GCA_964396015.1 uncultured Candidatus Saccharibacteria bacterium
ACCCGGCGGAGATTGCGACGCTGTTTGACCCGGCGATTGTGTATGCGAAGGGGGCGAGGTTGATACTGATGGTGATAAGGTTGATGGGGTGGAAGAAGTTTTGTGAGGGGGTGCAGGAATATTTTGAGGGGTTTGCCTATGGGATTGCTAGGGGAGATGATTTGTGGAAGTGCTTAAGCCATCACACGAATGTAGGGGTGAGGAAAATGATGCACGCGTTTATCGACCAGCCGGGATATCCAGTGGTGAAACTGGGGCGACGGCAGAAGTCTGGGGAATTTTTGGTGGAGGAGCAGAAGCGGTTTTTGTTGGATGATGAAATGTATGAGTCGGCGTGGCCGCTGATGACGGTGCGGGAGGATATGAGCGGGCATTATGTGGTGAATTTGTCGGACGAGGAGTTTGCGGAAAGGCTTTTGCGGTTTAACAAGTTGGGGCTGGAGGAGAAGCTGAGGCTTTTGATTGACCGAGATTTGGTGGCACGGACGAAGTTGGCGAAGAGTGCGTCACTTTTGAAATTACTAAAGAAGTTTAAAGATGAAGAGAGTGCGGCGGTGTGGGGCGTGATTTTGTCAATCGTGTCGGCGCTGAAGGTGTTTTTCGACGTGGGGTCGGAAGATGAGAGACGATACAAGTGGTTTGTGAAGGAATTGGTAAGGTCGGGACTTGCCCGAGTGGGGCTTGTGACGCGTGAAGATGATGATGAAAACACGGTGAGACTGCGGGCGATACTGGTAGGGCTGGACTTTTATGGTTCGACGTTTGTAGAGGGGGTGGGGGCGACGAAGAATTTGAAAAAACTGGCACAAGGGTATAATCAGGATTTGACGAAAATTGATGCGGAAATGCGAGGGGATATTCTGGCGGCGAAGATTTATCTGGAGCCGGGGTGCTTTGATGAGTTTTTGGAGATGTACGGTCGCACAGCGGATCCGGAGATTAAATATGATTTGCTATTTGCGATGACGATGGTGCGGGATGAAGTAGCGTGCGATAAAGTGATGAGACTGCTTGAGATGCCGGAAGTGGTGAAGCCACAAGACCAGTTTTATCTGTTTATCTATCTGTATCGGAATCCGGTGATGCGAGAGCGGGCGTTTTTGTGGTTGACTTTGCATTGGGATTATGTGAAGGAGATGGCGGGGGATAAGTCGCTCGAGAACTATCCGCGATATACGGCAAATTCAGTGCGGACGCAGAAGGAGTTTGAACAGTGGCGAGGGTTCTTTGGTGATTTGGCGGACGATCCGGCGCTGGCGCGGGCAGTGACGATGGGAGAGCGGGAGATAGAGGCGAGGTTGAAGTTGATTGCTGAGGATGGGGCGACGGTGCGGTGGCTCTTAAAGAGAGATTTGGATGCGCGGAAGCGAGTGCGACGACCGAATTAGTTGGTGGTGCCTAGCTCGGCGGGGGTGATAGTAAGGACGGAGCCGGGGGTGGCGGTGCCGGAGAGGATAGCACTGGCAACGATGTTTTCGACAGTGGTTTGGACCAGACGACGCATGGGGCGAGCACCCATTTTGGGGTCGTAGCCACGGTTGATGAGGATTTGTTTGGCCTCGGGCGTCAAGCGGACGGAGATTTTTTGAGGTTCTAGTGTGCGATTAGTGGAAGCAAGAATGAGGTCGAGAATTTGTTCGAGGTCGGTTGTGGATAGAGGTTTGAAAAGGCAGATTTCGTCGAAGCGATTGAGAAATTCGGGCTTGAATTCGCCGGAGACGATAAGTTTTTCGATGAGGTCTTCGCGGAAATTAGCAATGTCGGCTTTGTCGGCGTTTGGGCTGGAGAGGCGCTCGCGAATTTCGCTTGAGCCAGCGTTGGAAGTAGCAATAATAATGGAGTCGCGGAAACTGATTTCGCGATTTTTGGCATCCATGAGGATACCTTCGTCGAGAACTTGGAGCAAAGCGGTGAGAACGGAGGGATGGGCTTTTTCGATTTCGTCGAGAAGAACAACGGAGAAGGGTTGCTTCATGATTTTGGCGGTGAGACTTTCGGGGTCTGTGGCGCCGTCGGCGATGAGGCGGGCGACATCGGAACTGGTAACGTACTCATTCATGTCGAGGCGGACAATGCTGTCTGCGCCATCAAAATAAACATGGGCGAGGGCTTTGGCGAGTTCGGTTTTGCCAACGCCGGTGGGGCCGAGGAAAAGGAAAGTGCCGATGGGGCGATTGGTGTTTTTGACGCCGGCGGCAGCACGACGGAGAGCGCCAGCAACGGCAGAAACAGCGACGGATTGGTCGATCATGCGTTCGTGGATGAGTTGTTCGAGATGGAGGAGTTTGTTGCGCTCGGCGGTGGTGTCGGCGACTTTGACTTTGACGCCGTAAGATTTTTCGACGGCGGTCTGGACGGATTCGGCGGTGACTAGACCGTGTTCGCTGTGGTTAACGGCAGATTCGAGGAGAAGGCGGGCGCGACCTGGCTGGCTGGCGTCGTGAATGTATTGTTCGCTGAGACGGTAGGCTTCGGTCAGGGAACGGTAAGTGTAGATGACGTTGTGTTGATGCTCGAGATAAGGGGCTCCGTCCATGAGGATCTTGATGGTTTCTTCGCGACCTGTGGGATTGACAATAATTTTGTTGAGAGAATTGGCCAGCGAGGGATTTTTGGTGGAGATTTCGAGAAAACGTTGTTCGTCCATGATGAGGATAAGGCGGAGGCTACCAGATTCGAGGATTGGGGTGAGGAAGTTGGCGATGTCGATGGAGCCGGGGCCTTCTTCGAAAAAGAGGTGGGCGTGGTCGAGGCAGAGGATGATGTTTTTGGCGGAGTAGGCTTCGTTCATGATTTTGGTGAGGAGATATTCAAGGTCGCCTTGATTCTTGGTGGCGGAAATGAGGCTGGCAACATCGAGGGAGTAAATTTGGTTGTACTTGAGGTTGGCGGGAATATCTGAGTCGGCATCCATGAGGATTTCGGCGAGTGAACTGACGATAGTGGAACGCCCAGAACCGTAGGCGCCGACGAGAGCGACGTTTGCGCGGCCGGGGTGAGAGAGGACGTGGATGATTTTGGCTAGGATGGCGGTGTTTTCGGCTTGCTGGATTTTGTGGCTTTGACCGGTATAGCGAGCGGAAAAATTGACGGCGAAATGGTCGAGGGTGGGGGTGAAGCCAAAGGCGAAATCGCGAGCGATGCCGCCGGTGTGGCGGGGTTTGCGCGAATCTTTGACGAGGCCGTTGAGGTAGTTGTACCAGATGATGCCTTGGTGTAAATCGTCGGTGGAAAGTTGGAGACGGCTCAAGAGCTGCTCGTGGTCTTGGATGCTGGCAAGGAGAGCGACGGTGAGGGTGGCACCGGTGATTTCGGAAGATTTGGTCTTTTGGAATATTTGGAGGGCTTTTTCGTAAATGGGCTCCGGGGTGGAAGGGAGATAGGGGAGTAATTGTTCGAAAAGGCCGAGGGGGAGTTCGAATCTAGTCATGATGAAGGGACCGCCTTGGACGTGGGGGAGAAGTTGGACGAGGTCGGCGGAGGTGGTGTTTTCGGTGATTTTGATGAGTAGATCAGGGGCGAGGAGATTGGTGAGGGTGGTAGGGGTTTGTGGCGGGATGTCTTTGAGGGCGTTTTGGACCCAAAAAATGAAGACGCAAGGGAGGGTGATGAGGCTGAGCGGAAGCCAGCCGAGGGGGGACTTGAGGATGAGGAGAGCGGTGCCGCTGCAGACTAGGGCGATGATGGTAAGAATAGCAAAGATGATGATGGGCGTGCGATGGAAAAGATGCTGGTATTTAGCAAGCCTGATGCGGGGGTTCTTAGGATTGAAAGTAGCTGGATTTTTGGCGCTCATAAGGTGACCCCTATTAAGGTGAGGACGAGGCCAGCGATGGGGGTAAGTGGAATGAAGGGCCAAAGGACGAGGGTGATGAAGCTGATGAGCCCGCCAATGATGATGACGATTGTGCCGATAAGGAGGAGAAACAGGCGGGAAACGAAACCGATGATGCGAGAGACAAGGCGGTCGGTAAACATACGGAACTTGAGGTCGAGAGAGGAGTTGCTTTGGGCGGTTTCGGCGGAGATTTGACGATATGGTTTGAAGAGAGTGCGAAGGAGAGAACTCATGGAAAAGAAGTCAGTAATGTTGACAAGACCGGTGCGGATTTTATGAAGAAAGACTGACCAACCGGATAAATACCACCAAGAGAGCATTTGAAGAACTGCCATGAGATAATTATAACTTAATTTTATAAAACCAGCAAGTGAATGCTGGTTTTATTGGTGTTGATTCGTGTTG
>CAYNBW010000058.1:0-4232 GCA_964396015.1 uncultured Candidatus Saccharibacteria bacterium
AATTGTGCTAATGGTCAAAGCAACGGTAGCAACACTTGCCCTGATGCCGTAGATAACTATACTATAGATTTAGCTGCACGTCTCCAATATACTCAAGATGCTGGTAACTATACTCATACCTTCATTATTACTGCCGTAGCCAACAAAATAGACTACCAAATCACCTATGCCGACGAAAGCTCCACCAGTAGCGACATCCCATCCGCTGAAGATGACGAAACCGACCTTACTTACATTACGCTCAGTAGTACCATCCCAACCCGTGAAGGCTATACCTTCCAAGGCTGGTGTACTACTAGTACTGGTGCCGATGGTACTAACCCTTGCACCGGCACCACCTACCAACCCGGCGATGAGTACCCCATCAATCAAACCACCCAGAACCTCGCCACCCTCTATGCTATGTGGGAGAAAGATATGCTCGCCATACAGAACCTCGCCGACGATATGTGCGTTACTTCCGAACCTACTCTAGTCAAAGATACTCGCGATGGAAAAACCTATACTGTGCAACGCCTAGCTGATGGCAAATGCTGGATGACCAGTAACCTCAATCTAGCCGGTGGCACCGCACTAACTGCCGATGATACCAATATGGCTTCTGACTATACTATGCCTACTGCTAATGGCTTCCAGAGTGGCAATAAACTCCCGGCTTCTAGCACGAGTGGGTTCTCGAGTGAAACAATGGCGAACGTATATAATACTACGGGTAGTTATGGCGGTTATTACACTTGGACAGCAGCAACGCTAGGCTCGGGTTTAAGCATTACTGCAGGTAATACAGACGCACCTTATAGCATCTGCCCGAAAGGCTGGAGGCTACCAACTTCTCGAAATACATCCGCCACCAACTGGCAAACCGCTTCAGACTTCTACGCACTCGCACATCAATATGGCTTAGATAGTACTACTTCGACTAGCGAGAGTGATAACGGTTTCTACACGCAAGCTGGCCCAGGGACGACGCCGAATTTTCTGATGGCCGGCTACCACCACTCTAGCTTGTCCTACGACGTTGGTAGCATCGGGTTCTACTGGTCGGCTACTTCCGTCAATAGTACGAACGCTTGGTATCTCTACTTCAATTCGAGTTACGTGTATTCGGCGGGTAGCTACAGTCGTAAATTCGGGTACTCGGTCCGGTGCGTAAAAAAATCTGATTTTGAAAACGGCACTCTCACCATGCAAGAAATCACCGACGAACAGCTCGCCTCCCTCCCCGACGGCGCTACCGGCCTTCTCAAAGATGTCCGCGACAACAAAACCTACACCGTCGCTAAAATCAACGGCGCCCTCTGGATGACCCAAAACCTCCGCTACGTCGGCGATACCGGTAGTGCTTCGGGCAAGATGAACATGCTTGCTAGCACTTCCAATATCACCACCGATAAAACCGGCGATAATGCCCTTAGCTACGATGACTTAACTTCCGGCAACACGTATGACAGTGCTCGTATCCATGTTGGTAGTAATGGTTATGCCAACGGCGAGACCGTCTGGTATAACTATGCCGCTGCCAGCGCTGGTACTATCACAGGTTCGTCCAACTCGACAAATGCTACTCAGGATATCTGTCCCAAAGGCTGGAAATTGCCAACTCATTCGCAATTTAGTAACATAACTTCCTACAAAGACGCCTTTAGTCCAGTTTATGGCGGGTTCTACAGCAGTGGCTCCCTCGGCTACACGTCTACGTACGGGTTCTGGTGGTCGGCTACGGCTTACAATGGTACCAATCGTTCCATCCTGAAGTACAACAGTGGTAGTCTGAATACCGACAGCCGCGATCGCAGCAGCGTCGGGCTCTATGTCCGCTGCGTCAAAACCCCTCCTACTATGCAAACTTATGATTTAGCTACTTGTCAGGCAGAAGCTAGTGACGTGCCAGTGACTTTACCTGATGAGCGTGATGGTAAAGAATATACTGTCCGCTACATTAACGGCGCCTGCTGGATGACTAGTAACCTTCGCTACGTCGGTGATACTGGTAGCACAGTTGCTGGTAGCTCAGCCGGTTCCATGACTATTAAATCCGCTACTACCAATATTGATGCAGATAAAACGCTCACCTACTATAGCTTAGACTCAAGTAACTCATCATACACTAATTACTGTGATTACCCTAACGGATATACTTACCCTTGCGCAAAAGCAGGTAAAGACGATAACAATAACGATACCGTCTGGTATAACTATGCCGCTGCCAGCGCTGGCACTATCACAGGTTCATCCAACTCGACAAATGCTACTCAGGATATCTGTCCCAAAGGCTGGAAACTCCCATCATATTCTTCGATTAGTAGCATAACCTCCTACAAAGACGCCTTTAGTCCAGTTTCTGGCGGGTACTACTACGATGGTTCCCTCAGCCGCGCGTCTATGGGCGGGTACTGGTGGTCGACTTCAGTTACCGGTAGTGCCCATCGTTACTACCTGAACTACTCCAGTGGTAGTCTGTATACCAACTACGGCCCTCGCATCGAGGGGTACTATGTCCGCTGCGTCCGCACCTCTTAGTGGCAGTGGCGTCGCGCTCCGCACAACACCACAAACCCTCACCCAATCATAATCAAAATCAAAAGTCAGGCTCCGCCTGACTTTTGATTTCACTCTAATTTCTTTTTGCTGGACTTTTTCTTTTCAAAGAAAAAGTCCACTTAAAAAAAGTCCACACCAAGATAATGGACATTTGTCCAGTATCTCCCAATTTCATCTCTCGGAACGCACAGGGTTCATGCTATAATCACCCCATAAACGAAAAGGATATTTTTGATTATGCTAAAAATTGCAGTGTTTGACAGCGGCTTTGGCGGGGAATTATTCGCCGACTACCTAGAAGAACATTTACCAGTTGCCGAAATCACCCGTATCATCGACTGGCGCCACGCCACGGAGATCAACACAAGTAAACGCAGTGCTCGCCGCGCCGCCGAAGCTGCCATCTCGCAGCACATCGGCCATGTTGACTTAATCGTCTTTGCAAATTTTTTACTCACCGCCACTAGCCTCAAATACTTCCGACGCAAGTACCCCGGGCAGACCTTCGTTGGCTTTCAACTCACCCACCCCGGCACTTTCAAGCGCCGCACCCTCATCCTCACTACTAGTCCACTCGCTAAAGCTTTCGCCTATCACAGATACCTCCACCAACTCCACCGCCACACCACCACCGTCTGCTGCGACAACTGGCCCGCCCTGATCGACGACGGCGAACTCACCGACAGCCGCCTCCGTCAAGTCATCGACGACTACCGCACTAAACATCACTGTCTGCCGGACGAAATCATCCTCGCCTGCACCCAATTCCGCGACATCCGCTCCACCCTCCGCGTCCTCACCCGCTACCGCACCAGCCTTCACGATGGCTATCGCGACACCATCACCGCAGTCTGCCACGAACTCAAACTCCGCGGCGCCACCAGCCGTAAATATAAGGGCAAAAACCGCCGTCGCCCCACCATCACCGCCAAAAGCTCCGCAAAACGCTCTTGCGGAGCTCAATAAAAAGGTGTATAATATGAACCCCACCACACCCCACCGCAGCCTGCTGGAACCACCCCCTAGCGCAAACCCCAGTCAAGTGGTATAATAGGAGCAGTAACAGAAAGGATAAAGATGAAACCCAAAGACCAAGACTATCTCGACAAAATGCGCCACACCCTGAGCCACGTACTCGCAGCGGCGGTCACGGAACTTTATCCTACAGCCAAGTTTGGCATCGGTCCAGCCATCGACGACGGCTTCTACTACGATATTGACTTTGGCAAGACCAAACTTAGTGATACCGATCTCGAGAAAATCGAGCAGAAAATGCACGCCATTGTTGCCAAAAACCTCCCGATGACAAAACGCACCGTCAAAAAGACCGAGGCCATGGACTGGGCTCGCGACAATCACCAGGACTACAAGATCGAACTCATTGACGAACTCCCCGAAAGCGACGAAATCAGCCTTTACGACCTCGGCGATATCTTTACCGACCTTTGCAAAGGCCCCCACGTCGAGAACACCAACGACATCGGCGCTTTTAAACTCACTCGCGTAGCTGGCGCCTACTGGCGCGGTGACGAGAAAAGGGAAATGCTTACCCGCATCTACGGCGTCGCCTTTGCCACTGAGGAAGAACTAACGGACTACCTCAAGCGCCAAGAGGAAGCCAAGGCTCGCGATCACCGCAAGCTCGGCAGGGAACTAGACCTCTTCTGTTTTTCCGACCTCGTCGGCGCCGG
>CAYNBW010000059.1:0-4192 GCA_964396015.1 uncultured Candidatus Saccharibacteria bacterium
ACGATACTCTGGCTGAAGTGTGGGGACGAGTGCTTGACGTAGCAACGATAAAACTTTGCTAATGTTGCATTGATATTAGCTTGGGCTACGATCATCATGGCATTTATTTTCACCGAAAGATATGATATAATGGTGACATGGAAACACGAGAGAAGAAGACTCAAGCCAAAAACAAAAACGGTGGAATGAGGGCTAGGACGCAAAAAATCAAGGCGTCGCTTCTCAAATCTTATTATGGCAACCCGACCAAGGACATGAAGTTGATTGCGATTACGGGTTCAACAGGGAAGGTGACGGTGGCGCATTTTGTGCATGAAATCTTGAAAGCGACGGGCGAACAAGTGGCGGTGCTGGCGAGCGACCAGCCGTTTAAGGTGGGGATGTTGCATAAGTTTTTGTCGGACGCATGGAAGGCGGGAGCAAATTACGTCATCGTGACGGTGCCGGCGGAGGGACTACGTGATAACGTGTTCCATGGTTTGCCGGTACACGTAGCGGCAATGACGAACTTTGTGACGGCGGGGCTGAATGACATGACGCCGGAGGAGTTTATAGAGGACGAAAAAACTTTATTCGATATGAAGCCAGAAATCGTGGTATTGAATTCGGACGATGTGAATTTTGACAAGTTTGCGGAGTTTAAGGGGAAGCGCGAAACGATAGATTATGGCTTGGCAGGGAAGGATGTGCGAATTTTAAATTCCAAACTGTATCCGAAGGGTACGGAGGCGACGATTTCGATCAAATCAGATGTGATATCGGTGGCGTCGTTTGTGCCTGGTGAAGTTGTCGTATCTTATATGGCTTGTGCGGCAGCTATTGCGATGGCGCTCGGCATTAAGACCGATGCTATTATCGACGGTGTAGCAAACTACGAACAGTCTTAATATCCTCGAAGGGGTGGGCACCATCGGCGCGAAGAATGGTTTTTTCGTGGCCCTTGCCGAGGATGAGGACGATGTCGCCGGGGTGGGCTTTTTTTAGGGCGAGAGCGATAGCATCTTTGCGGTCGGGTTCGTAGAAGAGGTCTTCGCCCTCTGTCTTGCCTTGGGTTTTGGCGCCTTTTAGGAAGGGGGCAGCGATTTTGAGTGGGTCTTCGTCGCGCGAGTCGTCTTCAGTAATAATGACGATGTCGGAATATTTGGCGAGGATGCGACCGCGAATTTCGCGAGTGGAAGGGTCGCGACGGCCAGCGCCGCCATGAACGGAAATAATCTGATGCTTGGTACTAGGCAGGGAATCAAAAACCTTTTCGAGGGCATCGGGGGCGTGGGCGTAGTCGACAATAACAGTAAAGGGCTGGCCTTCGTCGATAATGTTCATGCGACCTTCAACCTCGGCAAGAGATTTGATGCCAGCTACGATTTGGGCATCTTTGAGACCGAGTTTTCGGCCAACTAGAGCAGCAGCAAGGGAATTGTAGACGTTAAACTCGCCGGGGATTTTTGTCTCGATATTTATATCACCAAGTGAATATTTTACGCCGGAAACGCCCAATTTTATGTCTTTGGCGCGATTTTCGCCGTTTTTTATACCATATGTGGTATATTCTTTGGCAATAGATGCGTAGTAAGGGTAGGCCTTGTCGTCGGCGTTTAGGATACTAAAGCGGGCGGATTTGATGAGCTTGCCCTTGGCGTTGCGGTAACTCGTAATGGTTTTGTGGTAGTCGAGGTGGTCGTGAGTGAGGTTGGTCATGACGGCGATTTCGAAGGGGATGCCGAGAGTGCGAAACTCAGCGAGGGCGTGAGAGGTGACCTCAAGGACGAGGAATTCGGCGCCGGACTTGGCGATTTTGGTGATACGTTGGTTGAGGGTGTTAGCATCAACGGTGGTCATATGACCAAGTTCGGGTTGTAGTTTGTCGACACCCCAGGCGACGGTAGTCATGAGGCCGGTCTTGAAACCAGCATGATTGAGCATCTGCCAAATCATGAAACAGGTGGTGGTTTTGCCGTTAGTGCCAGTAACACCGATGACGCGAAGGTTTTTGGCGGGCCAGTGGTATTTAACGCCGGCGGCGACTGCCTGGGCATAATGATAGGGGAGAACGGCTTGGTTGTAGAAAGGGAGTTTTTCAAGGAGTTTTTTCATGCTGTTAACGGTAATGTTTTAGAGATTCGATGGGACTCTTGGCGGCGGCTTTCATGGCGGGGTAGATACCAAAAATGATACCTACGATAATAGTGGTGAGGAGAGTGATGGCGATGATTTGGACGCTGATATAGGGGGCGAAGGGGGAGAAGATAGAAAGAATAAACGCGAGCAGATAACCCAAAATGATGCCTAGGAAACCGCCGAGAATAGAGAGAATGAGAGCTTCGAACATGAATTGCATGAGAATATTATAACTAGAGGCTCCGACGGCTTTTCTGATGCCGATTTCGTGGGTGCGCTCAGAGACTGAGACGAGCATAATATTCATGACACCGACGCCGCCAACGATAAGGGAGATGCCGGCAACGAGGGCAAGCATACCGGAGATGATATTAAGCAGATTACTAGCCGGATGAGTAATGGCGTTACCATAAGCGACCGTGAAGTTGGTATCGCCTTTTTTACTATTGACTAGGGCAGACTTAATGTCGTTGGTGATTTGGTCGAGTGAACTAGTATTGGCTGCTCTAACGTTGATTTGCTGAATCTGGAGCGAGCCCACTATGTGGTCTAGAGCGTCGATATTCATAATAAGGGTGTTATTGAAGTCTACGTTGTCGAAGTTGATGGGTTTGTCGATTTCGTCTAATACGCCGACTACAATAAAGCGTTCGCCGCGAATTTCAAGAGTTTTACCGACTGGGTTGGAGGTATTAAAGATAAGGAGACTGAGCATATGGCCGATAACGACGGAGTTAGACTGGTTGCGGTCGTTAAGGAAAGTGCCGAATTTAAGGGCTAGTGGTTCGATGCTATTAAAATCTGGGGTGGTGCCGAGGATGGTGGCGGAAGCGACGGCGTTATCTTCGTAGGTAATAGTATTGGAAGCGACTGCGACTGGGGCGACAGCAGAAACGCCTTCTATCTCACTGATAGTCTTGGCATCACTGAGTGCGAGGTTAGATTTTTCGAAGGAATTAGTGGAAGTGAGCTCTTCGACGATACTGGTCATACTATCTTTGGTGGTGGCGGGACGTACGACGATGAGATCTTGGCCGATGTCAGCTACTTCATTCTGGATGAGGCTGGAAATACTGCCGGTGAGAGAAAGAATTAAGACTATACTAGCGATGCCGATGGCGATACCTAAACAGGTAAGAAAAGAACGCGTGCGGTTTTCCTTAATGGAAGTGCGAGCAAGCCTTAGATGGGTGCGTAAAAGTAAAGCCATTAGTTATTCTCCTCTTCATTATCCATATCATCTGCGTCCTCATCTTCGTCGTGGCGAGATTTGGACTTTTGTTTTTTGATTTTAACATCGATGGGCTGAGGCAGGTTGTGGTCAGCAACGGTCTTGACATCGGTATCGATTTGGCCATCTAGCATATTGATCACCCTAGTAGCATAGACGGTAAGGGCGGGATTATGGGTCACCATAATGATAGTGTTGCCTTCTTCGTGGATGTTTTTGAGTTCCTCCATGACGATGTTGGATGAACGGGAGTCGAGATTGCCGGTGGGTTCATCGGCCAAGATAATCTCTGGGTCAGAGACGATGGCACGGGCGATGGCGACACGTTGCTGTTGTCCGCCGGAAAGTTGGTTAGGAAGATAGTATTCGCGCTCACCGAGATGGAAACGCTTGAGGGCATTTGAAGCACTCTTGAGGCGGACTGTGCGAGGGCGATTGAGATAGACGAGCGGGAGGGCGACGTTTTCGAGTACAGTTAGATCTTCAATGAGATTGAAGTTTTGAAAAATGAAGCCGATTTTTTTGGCGCGGAGGGTGGCCTTTTTGCGATTGGAAAGACCAGATACATCGTCACCGTTTAAGAGGTAAGTGCCGTCGGTGGGCTTATCGAGTAGACCGATGATATCGAGTAAGGTAGTCTTACCACAGCCTGAGGGACCCATAATCATGACGAATTCGCCACGCTTAATTTCTAGCTCAAAATCTTTAAGGGCGTACGATTCGGTATCGCCGTAGCCATAACATTTCGTCAGCCCAGTCAACTTAATAATAGCATTACCATCCATTGTTGTTTTTATTATAGCATAGATTTGGTTTTTAGTGAGACAAAAAAATGGCGGAAGC
>CAYNBW010000060.1:0-4174 GCA_964396015.1 uncultured Candidatus Saccharibacteria bacterium
TGTTGGAGGCTATTGCGCTTAAGCCTAAAATGTTGTATTTTCGTGGTAAAATGCCCGGAAATGTGCTAAAAAATGGGGTTTTGGAGGTGGGTAGGAGTGAGGGTGAAAGTGGGGGTGACGGAATTAGGCGTGAGACTGGCAAAGTTGGGCGACGGCCGAAGACGGTGGCGATTGTGGGGTCGCGGCATAATACGCGGTATGGAGAGGAGGTGGCGTATCGGCTGGGGTACGAGCTGGGGCGGCGGGGTGTGGTGGTGGTTTCGGGGCTGGCGTATGGGATAGATTCGATCGGACATCGGGGGTGCCTGGACGGGGATGGGGTAACAGTAGCGGTGCTAGGGTCGCGGATTGACGAGATTTATCCACGAGAGCATTTGGGGCTGGCGCGAGAAATTATAGAGAAAGGTGGAGCAATCATATCAGAGTATGCGCCGAAGGATTTGGTAGATGCGCCATTGGCACCAGGGGAAGCAGGAGTAGTCGGTACTGAATGGATAAGCTACGAAGATGAATGTGCCGGCAAGGCTGGATTGCCGTATGAACGACGGCGAATAGACCCCAAAATGTCATTTTTGTATCGGAATCGGCTGATCTCGGGACTGGCGGACGTAGTGATAGTGGTAGAGGCGGCAGTGAAGTCGGGGTCGCTAAACACCGCAACGCATGCGCTTGAGCAGGGGCGGGAAGTGTTCGCGGTACCGGGGAACATTACTGCGCCTTATTCGCAGGGGTGTAATAAGCTGATAGCACAGGGAGCAATACCTCTCACCGAGGTGGACGACGTTTTGCGTGTGCTGTTTCCGGAGGAATATGCTGTAAAGCGTAAGGTAGCGCGGAAACGGGGGTTGGTGGGGGATACGGACGTGGAGACGGCGATTTTGGGGGCTTTGGGACAGGGGTGCCGGGCGGGAGAGGAGATTATGCAGGTGGCACTGTTGCCACCAGAGGTGTTTAACCAGGCGATGACTTTACTCGAAATTAAGGGACGCGTAAGGGCGTTGGGAGGGAACAACTGGGGGCTGTGCTAATGGAGAAACGGTTTGATGAGTGGAATGAGCTAAAAAAGCAACTCGAGAAGAATAGCCGCATGCATATTTTCCATGAAAAAGAAATTTGGTGGTACGCTGCTGGCGAAAATATCGGCTCTGAGGTGAGTGGCAAGAATGTGCGTTTTTCACGACCAATTTTGATTTTGCGAAAATACGGTAATGCCAGTTTTTTCGGGATACCGCTTAGCACACAATACCATGAGGGGCGTTGGTACGAATATGTACTGGTGAAAGGCGAAATGAGGACAGTCATGCTTTCGCAGGCTGGTAGTTTTAGCTCTTACAGATTATATGAACGAATAGACAGAATATCCCCGGCCGAGCACAACAGAATATGTAGAGCTCTCACTTTGTTGCTATTTAAGAAATAATTTTCCCCGAATTGGCTACCGCCAACCGGGGGAGGGTAGTGACCTGCTACTGGTGATTCCTCTGGTTTTGCTAGCTCGCCAGAGGGAGTAGAGGCTGCTCACTACAGTTTATATTTATATATTATCGCAGATTTGGGGAAAAGTCAAGAGCATGGTCGTGCGAATTAGCCGGCTATGGTTGGGTAAAAATGATTTGCGAAAATTAGGAGTTTTCTTGAAATTGTGGTATTATTATATATATGTCAAAAAATCTGGTAATCGTGGAGAGTCCAGCGAAAGCGCATACTATCGAGAAGTATCTCGGGAGGGATTTTAAGGTGCTCGCGAGTGTGGGACATATTCGGAAGGACACCAAGGTGGACAAGGCGACTTTTGACGTGACGTACGAGATAGACCCGGGGCATAAGGCGATTATTGCGGAGCTGAAAAAGGCGGCGAAAGTGGCGGATAAAGTCTGGCTAGCGACTGATGAGGACCGCGAGGGAGAGTCGATTTCGTGGCATCTTTGTGAGGTTTTGGGGCTGCCGAAGGATACGGCGCGAATCACGTTTCATGAGATTACTAAGCCGGCACTAGAGGCGGCGATTTTGAATCCGCGGACAGTGGATATGGATATGGTGTCGAGTCAGCAGGCGCGGCAGACGCTAGATATGCTGGTGGGGTTTGACCTGTCAGACATCGTGCGACGGAAGGTGCCGGGGGCGATTTCCGCGGGGCGGGTGCAATCGCCGGCGTTGCGTTTGATTGTAGAGCGGGAGAAGGAGATTGAGAAGTTTGAGGGGAAGTCATCGTTTAAGGTGACGGGGAAGTTTTTGAAAGAGGCGGAGTTTGATGCGGCTTATGACGGCGAAGCACCGGTTACTGAGGATGAGGCGCGGAGGCTGCTCGAGTCGCTCGGCGGGGCGGAATTTGAAGTGACGGACGTGGAAGAAACTGAGGGGTCAAAGGCGAACCCGGTGCCATTTACGACGGCGTCTTTGCAAATCGAGGCGAATGCGAAACTGGGGTTTTCGTCGCGCACGACGATGAGTGCGGCGCAGGGGTTGTATCAGGCGGGGCTGATTACCTATCACCGAACCGACTCGCTAAACCTATCAAAACAGGCGGTGGCGGCGATGGCGGGGTATATTCGGGAGAAGTTTGGCGAAAAATACCTGAAAACGCGGGTGTTTAAGACTAAAGACGCGAGCGCGCAGGAGGCGCATGAGGCGATCCGGCCGACTGATTTTGCGCGGGTGTCGGTGGGGAAAAATGAGTACGAGAAGAAATTGTATCAGTTGATTTGGGCACGGACGTTGGCGACACAGATGGCGAATGCCAAAGTCGCCAAGACCACCATTCGGCTGTCACACAATTTTGTGGCAAAGGGAGAGGTGGTGATATTTGACGGGTTTTTGCGGGTGTATGGGAAGAGCAAAGATTTGGAGCTGCCGAAGGTGGCGAAGGGGGACCGGGTGAAGTGCCTGGGGCTTACGGCAAGGCAGGTGTTTGCAAAGCCGCCGGCGAGGTACACTGAGGGGTCGCTGGTGAAGAAGTTGGAAGAGCTGGGGATTGGGCGGCCGAGCACGTATGCAACGATTATGAGTGCGATTCAGGCGCGGGGGTACGTGGTGAAAGGCGAGAGCGAGGGAGTGGAGCGTGAAGTCATCGAACTGACTTCACGGAATGGAGCGGCCTCTAGAGCGATTTTGAAGGAAAAGACGGGGGCGAATAAGGGGAAGTTGGTGCCGACGCCGATTGGGGAGTTGGTGGCGGGGTTCCTCACTGATAATTTTAAGAATATCGTGGACTATAAGTTTACCGCGAATATCGAGAAAGATTTGGATTTGATTGCTGAGGCAAAGTTGGCACGAGTGAAGATGCTGCGGGATTTTTATGGACCGTTTCATGACACGGTGCTGATGGCGAATGGGGTGGAACGATATAATAATGCGCGGCTTTTGGGGCATCATCCGGAGGATGGGAAGCCGATTTATGCGAAGATAGGGAAGAATGGCGGATTTATCCAGTTGGGGGGCAATGAGAAGGAAACGGGGGAGAAGCCGCGGTTTGCACCACTGCCGAAGCGGAAGTCCGTCAAGACAGTGACGCTGGAGCAGGCGCTCGCGCAGTTGGCACTACCGGCTTTGCCGCGGGTGCTAGGGGTGGCGCCAGATGGGGTGGAGCTGATTGCGGCGAATGGGCCATTTGGGCCGTACCTCAAGGGCGGGAAGTATAACATACCAATGAAAGAGCTTGACCCATATACGGTGACTCTGGCGGAAGCATTACCTTTGTATCAAGCGAAGGTAGATTCGATTATTGCGGACTGGGGGGAGATTATGATTATCAACGGGGCGTATGGGCCGTACGTGAAAGGGCCGGGGCGGCGGAATAATGTCAAGATTCCGAAAGAGGCGGATCCGAAAAGCGTGACGCTAGAGCAGGCGCGCGAGATGTTGGAAAATAAGCCGAAAACCGCTAGTCGGACGCGACGTGGGGTGCGGGGTGGGGCGAAGAAAACTGCAACCAAGAAAGCTGCGACCAGGAAGACAGTGGGCAGGAAAACCGCGACGAAGAAGAAAACTGTGGCGAAGAAATAACTACTTTACCCCGGGTTTTGTCTGAGTTTTGTTCCGGATTTTAGCGGGTTTCGGCGGTGTCGACATAACTACCTCTCCGGTACCCGCAAGCGTTGAGGTCGGGGCTTGCGGGTACCGGAGAGGTAGTTACTTTTGAGGCGCTGAACTACTCGGCCAGCACGCAGCGAACAGA
>CAYNBW010000061.1:0-4128 GCA_964396015.1 uncultured Candidatus Saccharibacteria bacterium
TGGCAATACGGCGTTTTATGATGCGTTGTATCTGGCGGATTTGTGCGCAAAGGTGTATCTGGTGCATCGTAGGCGCGAGTTTCGGGCGGATGCGATTTTGGTGGAAAAACTGAGGGCGCGGCAGAACGTGGAGTTTTTGACGCCATTTGTGCCGACGGAGGTGCTGGGGGATAAAAAAGTGACGGGGCTAGCGATACGCGAGAAGGAGGGGGCTCGTGAGCGGAAGCTTGATGTTTCTGGAGTGTTTGTGGCGGTGGGGCGGTTGCCACAGACGGAGATTTTTGCTGAAATGGTTTCGCGCGATGGGGCAGGGTATATTGAAGCGGGGGAGGACTGCGCAACGTCCCGGCCTGGGATATTTGTAGCGGGGGATGTCAGGATGAAGTCGATTCGACAATTAACGACGGCGGCAGCGGACGGGACGGTAGCGGCGACGGAAGCGGTTAGGTTTTTGGGATAAAATGGGCTTTGGCCTTTCTTTCAAGAAAGAAAGGCCAGTAAAGAAAGCAAGTATAAAATCAAAATGAGGCACATGTCCTCATTTTGATTTTGATTATAGATATGATATAATGGAATAGGAAGCCCGGATGGCGGAATCGGTATACGCGGCGGACTTAAAATCCGCTCCCGCAAGGGGTACGAGTTCAAGTCTCGTTCCGGGTACCAGTTGATATGAATATATTGTATTGTGGCGATGACGGGATAAAGGAGGGGGTGATGGTGTCGATTTTGTCGCTTCTAAAACACGTGAGCGAGCCGGTGTTCGTGTATATTATGACAGTGCGATATCCTGGGGTGAAGCCATTTAGCGAGAGGAGTGCACTGTATCTGGATAAGTTGGTGAGACAACGGAGTGCGCGGAGTTTTGTGCGATTCATAGATGCGACGGAGGCATTTATGGCGAACCTGCCAAAGAAAAATATGGGGTCGTATTTTACGCCGTGTTCGATGCTTAGGCTCTACATAGACAAGGTGCCAGAACTTGCGGCACTAGACCGAATACTGTATCTTGACTATGACGTAGTGTGCCGGCGGGACCCGGTGAAGTTTTATAATATGGATTTGACTGGGATAGAAGCGGCGGGGGTGCTGGATATTTACGGGCGGCGGTGGTACCACTATCACGGATTATTTGTGCAAGATTATATGAATTCGGGAGTGATGCTGTTTAATATTCCGGAGTGTATAAAAACTGGAATGTTCTCGCGAGCGGTGGAACTGTGTGCGAAGCGAAAAATGATGTTGGCCGACCAGGCAGCACTCAATAAAGCTATTGTCAAGCGGAAGCTAGTGGAACGCAAATATAACGAGCAGGAGGAGCGGCCGCGAGAGGACACGGTGCTGCATCATTTTTCGAATAATTTTAAGTTTTGGCCAGTGTTTAGAGTGCAGAAGGTAAAGCCGTTTGAGGTAAAAAAGGTGCATGGGGTGTTGAAAATTCATGAGTATGATGATATACTGGAAGAGTATCTGAGTCTTAGAGGGAACCTTTAGAGTCAAAAAACTCCTGAAAATGCGGGAGAGGGGTTGACTTATGGGACCCTGTATGGTAAGATAGTTTTAAGAGTTATGAATTCTCTTCGGCTTTACGTCGAGGAGATTTCTTTTTGAGTTTGACTACGATGTAGTCGACTTCAAAATCGTCCATAGCTCCCTCCTTTCTTAACCATTTTGTTAACAATAGATGCAACCCCTCTGTAATCTTTATAACACGAATTGGCAAGAAAAACAAGGTATGGTATAATGAGATAAATGGCAAAAGCTGAACTATTCCAGAAAGATATTCCGGCGGAGGAACGGGTGTTTTACTACGAGTCGGAAGAGGATGATCCGATTAAAACAAACGAGCAGGAGCAGAAAATTGAGGTGGGGTTGCCGGAGGGGTATGAGTTTATCCCGCGCCATTTTTGGGTGAGAATGTATTCGGCGATGCTGTTTCGGCTGTTTTGGGTGTTTGGGCAGTGGTATGAGCGGCGATATTGGCAGACGAAGTTTTATGGGCAAGAGAAGCTGGCGGCGGCGAGTGGGCGGGGGTTTGTGCTGTATTGCAATCACACGAACCCGTTTCATGATGTGTTTGGGCCAGCGGTGGCGGCGAAACGGCGGATTTTTACGGTGATTTCTCCAGTTAATTTGCTGATACCGGGGATTGGGAAGTTTTTGCCGATGATTGGCGGGATGCCGTTAGGTAAAACGCGGGCGGAAAAGCAGGCGTTTAACGAGGCGGTGGACAAGCGTTTGGGGCAGAAAAAGGTGCTGGTGATTTATCCAGAGGCGCATGTGTGGCCGTATCATACGGGGGTGCGGAAGTTCCCCGCGGGCGGACGTTCGTTTAAGTATGCGGTGCGAAATAAACTGCCAGTCTATACGATGACGACGACTTACCATAAGCGAAAAGACAAGAAACGCGGTGAGTTGCCGCGGATGGATGTGTATATTGATGGGCCGTTTTGGCCAGACGAGAAGCTCTCCGCCGAGGAGAATCAGGAAAAATTGGCAAAGGAGGCATACGAAAGCATGGAAAAACACGCAAAAAAGAGCACGTACGAGTATTTTAAATATATTAAGATGGGAAAAAGGAAGAAAGATGGGGATGCGGTGAAAGATTCCGATAAAACAGGGGCGAGAAAGGGCAAGAAATGAGTATTTTTAATACTGGTAATCCGATTAAGAAAATGACGAAGGTGGTGCCGGTGTTTTTGACGATTAATAATGCTTATGCGCCGTATGCGGCGGCGGCGATACATTCGCTGTTCCAACACTCTGACAAAAAGCGGTATTATCGGGTGATTATTTTACATGATGGACTGAGTTGGGTGAACCGAGTGAGGCTGAGGAGCCTTGTGACGAAGAATTGCGCAATACAGTTTAAGAAGATTACGAACAGTTTGTATCTCAGGGCAGTGATTAAATATTGTTCGAGTAGAAAAGGGATGGGAGATTTCTTTTCGAGTGCGGTGTACTATTATCGGTTTTTTATACCGCGACTATTTCCGATGTATGAGAAAGCGGTGTATATAGATAGTGATACGATTTTGAGGGGGGATGTGGGGGAGTTGTTTGATATGGAGATGGGGGAGAATGTGGTGATGGCGATGGTGGATCCGAAGGTGACGAATATCGTGGAGTTTCGGGATTATGTGGATAAGGCGGTAGGGGTGTCGCATGAGGAGTACGTGAATGACGGGGTGATGTTGATGGATCTGCGCAAGATGCGAAAATGTAAGTATTTGTCGACGTTAGTGGAACTAATTAACCGGTTTGATGCGGACTTGGTGGCGCCGGATCAGGATTATTTGAACGTGATTTTGCGGGGGCAGATTGGACATTTTGGGCCGGAGTGGAATGCGGAGCCGACGGAAGAATTTGCGGATGGGGTGAAGTTGGTGCATTTTAATTTGTTTAACAAGCCGTGGCATTATAAAAACGTGCCGGGGGAGAAGATTTTTTGGAATGCGGCGCGGGGGACGGGGTTTTATGGGGATTTGAGGAGGCAGCAGGAGGGGTTCAATGAGGAAAAGCAGAAAATTGAGCAGGAAAAGGTGGCAGCACTGATTGAGAAGGCGGGGAAATTGGCTAAGGTGAAAAAGCCGCTGATTAAATTGGAAGATTAAAAAACGGAGTTTCGTAACTCCTATTGGTGACCGATGTCTATGTTTCTGTGCGTGGAGGTGCCTACCGGAATTGAACCGGTGTACGCGGTTTTGCAGACCGCTGCGTAACCACTCCGCCAAAGCACCCTGTAGTATTATTATATTATAAAAATGGTGCGAATGAAGAGACTCTAACTCTCGACCTCTTCCTTGGCAAGGAAGCGCTCTAAACAACTGAGCTACATTCGCATGACTATTAAACTACCGATGTCTATATTATAGCATAGATTTTGAAAAAGTGGGGAAAAATGTGATATAATTGTATGCGTAAACGGAAATATAAACATGGAAATAGTCGGGCAGATATTGTTGTTGATATTCGGGTTCGTGATACTGATTAAGGGGGCGGACTGGTTGGTGGATGGGGCGTCGAGTGTGGCGTCGAATTTTAAGGTGAGTAAGCAGCTGATTGGGTTGACTATTGTGGCGTTTGGGACGGGGGCGCCGGAGCTAGCGGTGTCGATTTCGTCGATGG
>CAYNBW010000062.1:0-4074 GCA_964396015.1 uncultured Candidatus Saccharibacteria bacterium
AAGGAGGATAAGTAATTATGCCACGCAAAACTACTAAATCTCTAGAACGAAAAGTAATGCCGGACCGCAAGTATCAGTCGGTTTTGGTACAACGGTTAATTAATAAGTCAATGCTGGACGGTAAAAAGCAGGCGTCGGAGCGGGCGGTTTACTCGGCGATCGAGGGCGCTGCCAAGAAACTGAAGTCCGAGAACCCAGTAGAGGTACTCGAAAAGGCGATTGCGAATGTTTCGCCAGATTTTGAAGTGAAGTCGCGCCGGGTCGGCGGGGCGAACTACCAGATTCCGTTCCCGATTGCTGGACATCGGCAACTGCATTTTGCGTTTTCATGGTTGGTGCAGTCGGCGAGAGCACGCGGTGGGATGCCGTATGCGAAGCGGCTGGAGGCCGAAATCGTGGATGCATATAATGAGACTGGGGCTGCGTTCAAGAAGAAAGAAGATTGCCACCGGATGGCCGAAGCGAACCGTGCGTTTGCACACTTCGCGAGATAGAGATCTTGAACTCTTTTCCGGAGGAAAAGAGTTCAGCAGAAAAGGCTAGTAAGAAATCAAAGTCAGGCACATGTCCTGACTTTGATTTTGATTATAACATTTTAATTCTTTCAGAATTAAAATGGATGTGATATAATAGGCGTAAGTATTATGGAGGTTTTTAATGAAAATTGCGATTAATGGGTTTGGAAGGATTGGGAGGAATGCGTTGAAGATTTTGATGGGGAGAGATGGTGCGGAAGTGGTGGCAATAAATGACATTACGGATGCGAAGACTTTGGCGCATCTTTTGAAGTATGATTCGTCGTATGGGACTTACGAGGGGGAGGTGAGTGCGCGGGAAAATGCGATTGTGGTAGATGGGCGGGAGATTCCGGTGTTTAGCGAGAAGGATCCGCGGAATCTGCCGTGGCGGGATTTGGGGGTGGATACGGTGATCGAATCGACCGGGCTCTTTACCAAGCCGGAGGAGGCGCGGGCGCATATCGAGGCAGGGGCGAAGCGCGTGGTGATTTCGGCGCCGGCGAAGGGCGAGGGGGCACGGACGATTGTAATCGGAGTGAATGAGGAGACGATCGAGGACAGCGATGAGATTTTGTCGAATGCGTCGTGTACGACGAATTGTATTGCGCCGATTATGAAGATTTTGACCGACGAGTTTGGCGTGGAAAAGGCGATGATGACGACGGTACATTCGTATACCGGGTCGCAGAGACTCCTCGATGCGCCAGCGAAAGATTTGCGCGAGGCGCGAAGTGCGGCGGAGAACATTGTGCCGACGACGACGGGTGCGTCAAAGGCGGCGGCGCTGACGGTGCCGGCTTTGAAGGACCGGTTCGCTGGTCTGTCGGTGCGAGTGCCGACGCCGGTCGTGTCACTATCTGACATTACGGCAGTTTTGTCGCGCGACACCACCAGAGAAGAATTAAATGAGTTATTTACTAAATTGTCTAATGACCCGTATTATCGCGGGATTTTGGGAGTGACGAACGAAGAACTGGTGTCGTCTGATTTTATCGGCGATCCACGGTCGTGTATTATTGACTTAGCGCTGACCGACGTAGTGGGAGGCAACATGGTGAAAGTAGTGGCCTGGTATGACAACGAGTGGGGGTATTCGAACCGGCTGGTGGAACTGGCGGTAGATTTTGGAAGGGAAGGTTAATGGAAGTTTTCGTCGGCGCAGATTATCGCGGGTTTGAATTGAAGCAGGAGCTGATGCAGGTTTTGGCAGAGCGGGGATGCACGGTGACCGACGAGGGGGCGTACGAGCGGGTGGAGGGGGACGACTTTAACGACCCGGCGATAGCGGTGGCAAAAGCAGTGCGGGAAAACCCGGGCGCGTTTGGCGTGCTGATTTGCGATTCGGCGCATGGGGTGACAATGCAGGCGAACCGGTTCCTGGGCGTGCGGGCGGCGAATTGTGACAGTGTGGAGTCGGCACGGCTGGCGCGAGAGCATGATGATGCGAATGTGCTATGTTTGTCGGCGCATTTTATCGACGGAGGGTTGATGCGAGAAATCGTGGGGGCGTTTCTCGATACTGCATTTGTGAATTTGGAGCGACGCGTACGCAGGATAAATCGTTTAGATGAAAGGAGCGATTATGATTAGAAACGTAACCATCGTGCCGGCGATTTTGACGAATGATAAGTTGGATTATCGTTCGCAGGTGGAGCGGATTAACACTTACGCCAAGCGAGTGCAGATTGACTGTACGGACGGGGTGTTTGCGCAAAATCAAACGCTGGACGTGACAAATGTGTGGTGGCCGAAATCTTGGCAGGTGGATTTGCACTTGATGGCAACGAACCCGTCGGCGAACATTGATACCGTGCTGAAGCTGTCGCCGTCGCTGTGTATTTTGCACGCGGAGGCGAATGAGAATTTGTTGCCGGCTTACGAGGCGTTACACGCGCGGGGGATTAAGTGCGGGGTGGCGCTGTTGCCGTCGACCTATCCGGGGACGGTGAAGCAATATATTGACGTGTGCGACCATGTGCTGATTTTTGCGGGGACGCTGGGGGTGCAGGGCGGGGCGGCCGACATGATGCAGATGGAGAAAATTGCGATTGTGCGCGAAATGAAACCGGAAGTGGAAATCGGCTGGGATGGGGGAGCAAATCTACTGACGGTGCGGGCTTTGGCGCACGCGGATCTTGACGTGATTAACGTGGGGTCGGCGTTGTCGAAGGCGGAGAACCCGGCGGAGGTGTACCAGGAATTGGTGGCGGAAATTGATAAAACGGGGGTAGTGTTGTAATGGCGCGAATTTTGTCACTGGGGTCGGCGCTTTTGGACCTGTACTTGATAGATCATGATGATTTGCGTCCGACCGAGATTGGTGGCGGGGCGATTTTGGGCAAGGTACTGGTGGGATCAAAGGTGGATATTGACCAGATGCGGTTTTCGGTGGGGGGTGGAGGGGTAAACTCGGCGGTGACTTTTGCGCGGAATGGGCATGAGGCGGTGGTAATGTCGAACATTGGGCGCGACATGGCGGGGCAGTCAGTGCTAGCGGTTTTAGATCGCGAGGGGGTGGATAATAGTTATGTGACGAGCGTGGCGCGAAAAAATACCGGGACTTCGGTGATTTTGCTGGATTCAAAAAGCGGGGAGCGGACGATTTTGACTTGCCGGGGGGCGAGTGATGATTTTGCGGATTTTGACGATGGGGATTTGGACTTGGTGCAACCAGATTATCTATATATTACCACGCTGGGCGGGGACCTTGCGACATTGGAGCGGTTTTTGACGCGAGCGCGGGAGATGGAGATTCCGGTAATGCTAAACCCGGGAGTGAGAGAGTTGCGGCAGGCGGATAAGTTGATTCGGTTGCTGAGCGATGTGGAGATCTTGCTGGTGAACCGAGCGGAGGCCGGGGAACTGGTGCCGGGTGCCGATTTGACAGAGCTACTGTATCACCTTGGGGGGTATGTGCCGACGGCGATTATTACCGACGGGATGATGGGAGGAATCGCGGGGAATGGCGAGGAGGTGTATCGGTTTGGGATTTATGAGGATGTGCGGGTGAAGGATGCGACGGGGGCGGGGGATGCGTTTGGAAGTGGGTTCTTAGCTGCGATGGCTTCGGGTAAGTCGTTTCGGCAGGCGCTCACGTTTGCATCGGCGAATGCGACGGCGGTGGTGGCTAGTGTCGGGGCGAATAAGGGGGTGTTGTGCGGAGGGAGTTTGCATCCGATGGTGATGCAGAAGGTGAGGTAGACTCTAGCGGGCTGGGGTTTAGCGGGGACTGTACTGTACCCTAAGTAGTAGACACCATACCGGGTCTGCTGTCTACTATTGTGGGTGCATCTGAGATTTGGTGTCTACTTCTAAGGGTACAGTTCGCAACTACTTAAGCACACAGCGGACGGAGTAGCCGACGCTGCGATCGCAGCTAGTCTGCGGATTGACTTTCGAAGCACTGACGCTGAGGCCGTACATACCGGCACTGCTGACCCTCGTAGCCGACCAGAAGCTGCCGTAGGACCCCTGATTGCTCGCGGAGCCACTGGCGTAGCCGCCGGAGAGAGGCGTACGCAAGGCAGTTTGGAAGTTTACGTAGTTGCTACTATAT
>CAYNBW010000063.1:0-3826 GCA_964396015.1 uncultured Candidatus Saccharibacteria bacterium
AGAAGAAAACCGTGATCCCGTATTGCTCCCGCATGATGCGGATGAAATCCTGCTCATCCTTTGCAATTCCCACAGCCTTGTCCACGGCCTGCCGGAGCTGATCCTTGATGGTGCTGTAGGTGGTGTGGATTGGCTCGTAGCCGTCCGCAAGGATTCTTCGGTTCCTCTCGTCCATCTTTTGCTGTCCGCGCTGGCGTTCCCAATATTCGCGTTCCGTCACCAGGCGATCTGTGCGTAGCGATATGTCGTTTGTGTGCAGGTGTTCTCGCTCGCAAATGGTGTTCAGTTTGTCGTGCATGTGCATAATGAGCTTGTCCGTGGGATGGTGCTTGAAACCGGCTTTTGCGTCTATCGGTTCCTCCATGAAATCCTGCCACGGCACATCCAGCTTTCGCAGGCTGTTCAGCACGATGTGGCAATGGAGATTGCCGCTATGATTGTGACCGTCTGTGTGGGTGACGATCAAAGTCTGATGTCCGGCAAAAAAGTGTTTTGCAAACTCCACTCCGATGGCCTGCACCTTCTCTGCGGTTAGCCCATGTTCCGGCACGTCCCGTGGGTCGAAGCTGATGATGTAATGGTGCGCCTTTCGGTCATTCTTCCCCTGGTTCTTGTGCCAAAGCCGGTTCAGCTCCGTACACTCTGTATTGAATGTGAACGGGTCGCAGTTGAGGGCGTCCATGAGATAACCATCCCGCAGAATCATGTCTCCGCTCTCGTCACGGATGGGCTTCTGCGTGTGGCTGTCATGCTGGAACAGCAGATACCGCTGCATCTGCCCATAGTCACTGTTTTTTACGGCGATATGCTTCAGAATAGCCACGAAATTCGCCTCCCATCTTCTCAACCTCATATTTCATGGCATACAGTTCGGAGATGGCGCGCTGGGTGCGCTCGTACATTTCCCTGGAGCGAACACCGCCGCCGTTGTAGTGATGAGCGATCTGATTGAGGTTGGAGCCGATCTTGCCAAAGTCCGCGATCAGTTTTTTTAGCATCGGTACCTCGGCGACAACCTCCTGATGGATAACAACCTTACCTTTTGTTACCATTCGCCGGATATATTCTGATACGCTCAAATCAGCGGCGCGGGCTGTAGCTTCAATTTTGTCGAAGGTCTCTTGGTCAAAGCGAATCGTCACGTTCCTTCCCTTCTTAATAATCTTCTTCTTTTGATAATTCCGCATCTGTCCTCCTTCATGGCGAAAGCCATGCTGTGAATGAAATGAACCAACCGCGCTCTACGCGGATTAGGCGGGTATGGGGAGAATCCCCATCAAGATTGCCGGCAAGACAAAATGGGGAAATTTTGTCTTGCGCGGAGAATCTTGCTCTCGTAGAAATCGACAGACCTGCGGCCTGTGCGATTTCTGATTAAAAAAGATGCCGTCCTGCCTCCGCCGAAACGGTGGCTGTGAACGGCATCATGCCCTGTTTTGATTTGTAATTCCGCGGAAACCGCAGAATGATCATGTGGGTGGTTCGCATGTGGAGCTATGGTGAATCAACCACAGCAGAGGAGGGCATCTACACCTCCAAAGAAAGAAATGTGGTCGTTTCACAGTCAGAACACATGAGAAGCACATGGTCTGCCTGAACAGTAAACTCATCCACCGAAATAATCCCAGGGGATTTCCTCATCGGGAATAGTGTCCTTTTTGGGTTCTCCAAGCATGCTTTCCGAGGTTGATTCAGGAACAGGCATTGCCGGTAACGCCATGTTCCCTTGTATTGAAGCGCCTGACAGAAAGGACGGCAGCTTCAGTCGCAGGATTCTTTCAACAGACTCCACAATACGCTTTCCAACCTTCTCAACAATCTCTTCAATTCCATCATTCCATGAACCATTAACCTCTGAGTTCCAAGCAAGCGCCTTCGTTATGGTATCAGAATAGGACGCATTTTCTTCTTTACTCATGCGTTGGAGAACTTCCCATGCTTTGCGATGCTGTTCTTTTTCAAAATTCAGCCGCACAGTCACAAACTTGACGCTCATCCTCTATCCCTTCTTCTCAGGCTGGAGCTAGCCAACGTTTCGTAGCCCTTTGCCGTGGCGCACAGGTCGTCAATGATGGTGACGCGGGTCTCATCGTACTCTCCGAAGTGTCGCACCAGGCAGCCCCCGCCGCCTACGATCATCAGCCGCACCAGTGCCGGGTCGTATTCGTACTTTCG
Source organism: uncultured Candidatus Saccharibacteria bacterium (assembly GCA_964396015.1). GTDB lineage: Bacteria > Patescibacteriota > Saccharimonadia > Saccharimonadales > Saccharimonadaceae > Nanosyncoccus. Next base: position 2,176 of record CAYNBW010000063.1, read on the forward strand.
CAGGGCGGCGAAGATGTCGACGGTGTACTTTTTCGCTACGGCGATGATGCAGTCGAGATACTTCCCGGCGATGTCAGCGGTGCCCGTGCGCAGCACCTGTTCCACGGTGGAATCGTCGATCTTCAGGCCGAAGTTATCCATGACGGCGTTCTTTGCCTGGATCATGCACTGGTTCACGCCCAGCTTCTCCGTCCAGGAGCGATCTTCCATCGGCTTGCGGTCAACGATGTACAGTATGTTCATGGTGCCGTTGCCGATGTCCGCCAGCAGGTTCGTGCCCTTCAAGCTGCCGAAGCTGTTGACAACGGCGGCGTAGCCCTGGGGGTATACACTGCACCCGACGAAGCGGACGCGGTAGTCCTTCCCGTTGTAGCGGTATTCCACCCTCTCATTGTGCAGCAGGTATTCCCGGAAGGATTCCCGCTGCTTACGCACCCACGTCAGCGGCAGCCCCGCGGCGAGATGCACGTCCGCTTCCCGCATCCCGGCGCGGTTCAGCTCGCAGGCAACGCCCATGAGCGTCAGGATATAGAAGTCCTCGTCCATCGCCTTGTTGACGATGAACTCCTTGTGCCCCTCGCCGATGCGGAAATACTTGCCGCCATATTCCAGGATATTGCCGGAGAATACAGGCTCGGTGTCGTACTCCGTGATGGCTGTCGGCGTGATCGTGTTCGCCGTCTTGATGTTCCCGTAGCCGTGGTCGATGCCGATCACGGCGATTTTCTTCTCGTTCAGATAGATCATGGTTTCCTCGTATTATTGAATAGTAGTACTTATATACCTCTCTCCAGAGGTGTGCTACACTGTTGGGGATGCTGTGGACTGGTTATGTTTTCCTACCGCAAGACGGTTTCAAGGAGGCTCCAGCCACAGCCCCTTGTCGGTTTGTTAATCAGTTAGATACCGGGCAGACGGTTGATGTAGAACGAGGTTACAAGGACAAGCGGTACTGTGGACCCCAGCAGCATCAATAATACGCAGGAGGGATTCCCCGTGATCTACGTCGGCATTGATGTTTCCAAAGACAAGCACGACTGCGCCATTGTCTCCTCAGAAGGAGAAGTCCTGGCAGATGTGTTCACTGTCCAGAACAACTTGGACGGCTTCAAGTTGCTTTTCCAAAGGCTCAAATCCGTAGCACCTGATTTGAGCAAAGTAAAAGTAGGACTCGAGGCCACCGGTCATTACAGCTACAACATCCTCGGATTTCTCCTTGACAAAGGTCTGTCAACCTATGTCATTAACCCGCTTCACACCAATCTGTTCCGTAAATCTACCAGTCTTCGCCGGACCAAAACAGACCGTGTCGATGCGCGTACCATTGCAGCTATGATGATGTCCGGTGTAGTCCTCTCGTCCTACACGGCTATATCATACCACAATGAGGAGCTAAAGTCACTAACCAGATACAGATTTGACAAGGCTCGGGAACGTGCCAAGCTCAAAACTTCCATTTCCCGCCTAGTCAATATCCTCTTTCCAGAGTTAGAACAACTCGTTCCTACGCTCCACCTGGCTGCAGTTTATGCCCTGCTTGCCGAACTGCCCGGCGCAAAGCAGATCGCTTCCTGCCACCTCACACATCTGACCAGCCTGCTCTCAACCGCTTCCAAAGGTCGCTATGATCGCTCCAAGGCCGTTGCACTTC
>CAYNBW010000064.1:0-3824 GCA_964396015.1 uncultured Candidatus Saccharibacteria bacterium
TTTCGGAGCTGGTGACTGCGGGAGTGGATGTCTTGGTGTATGAACCGTCGTATGAGGGGCCGGAGTTCCTCGGGGCGATGGTGACGAGTGATTTGGATGCGTTGAAAGAAAATGCGTCGGTGATTTTGGCAAATCGGATGGTGCCGGAACTTGCTGATGTGGCGGACAAAGTGATGACGCGGGATATTTTTGCGCGGGATTAGGAGCAGTTTGAGGGGTGGTGTTTGACTTTTGGGGGAGAAAATGGTATATATTATATATAGTGGGCGTCAGAGGAGTATGATGTCAAGACAGAGAAAACAAAAGCGGTGGTGGTTAAGGATAGTTTTGGGGGTGGGGGTGGTGGTGATTTTGGTGCTGGTGGGGGTGGCGGTGAGGTATGTGAGTTCGTACAATAATTTTCTGGATAAGATTTCGCGGGGGAATTTGCCGGCGGAGGAGTATGCGGAGATGGAAATTGGCGAGGTGGAGGTGAAGAAGGAGCCGTTTGCGGTGCTAATCTCGGGGAGTGATTCGCGGGTAGGAATAGAGGACGCGACGGCGCGGTCGGATGTGAACATCGTGGCGGTGGTGAATCCGGTGGAGTCGAAAATCTTGCTGGTGTCGATACCGCGGGACACCTATGTGCAGCTACACGGGACGACGGGACTCAGGGATAAGCTGACGCACGCGGGAATTTATGGCATCAATATAAGCAAGACGACGATCGAGGATTTTCTCGGCATCAAAATCGATCACACGATCAAGGTGAGTTTTGACACGGTGGTGCGGGTAGTGGACCAGCTGGACGGGGTCGAGATAGATTCGGACAAGGCGATGTCGCTGTCGGTGGAGGGGAAGGATAAAAAATGCAATTATGTCGAGGGGCGGCAGGTAGTGGATGGGGATTGCGCGCTGAGGTTTTCGCGGGAGCGGAAGTCGTACGAGACGGGCGACCGGCACCGGGGCGAAAATCAGATGCAGGTACTGACGGCGATTATTGAGAAGATGACTGGGGCGCAAAACTATATTTTGCGGTTGCCGGCGATACTGGATATTGCCGCGGATTCATTCGAGACGACGTTTGCACGGTCGGAGATCGAGGGCTTTATTGGGTTACAGCTGACTGAACATCCAGCGTGGGAAGTAAAATCGATTTCGGTGGACGGGGTGGGGGCGATGTTGCCGACGTATAGTATGGGGGAAAATCGGCCGCTGTATGTAATGTTGGCGGATGAAGAATCGGTGGCGGAAGTGAAACGACAGATTGGGACATATCTTGCGAATGCGGAGGGGACCGATGGGTCGGAGGCGTCAGTTGCTGATGCGAGGAAGTAACAGAAAATGACAAAAATGTGTTGTAGCCCTTTACTTTTATGGGGTTTTGTGCTATAATATATAGTAAGTAAGGGTTTTCATGGAAGAAATCAACATTAAAGAGTTTTTTAGTTATCTGAAGCACTATATCTGGGCGTTTGTGTTGGCACTTGTGCTGGCGGTTTCGGGTATAGTGACGTATGACCTTGCGATTAAGAAGCCGGTGTACCAAGCGCAAACGACGATTGTGATTGCAAAAAGCGACGGAGCGGAGAACTCGGCGGTGACTTTGAATGATGTCAACATGAGTCAGAAGTTGACCACGACCTATAGCGAAATCGCGAAAAGTGAGCTGGTGCTGAAGCAGGTGATTGAAAATCTGCAACTCACGACGGATGTGCGAGGGTTACTCAAGAATGTGACGGTGAAGCCGGTGGAAGACACATCGATTATTAGCGTGTCGGTGAAAGATTTGGACGCCGGGAAGGCGGCGGAGATTACAAATGAGATTGCGAAAGTGTTCATGAAGGAAATCACGAAGATTTATAAACTGGACAACGTGAGCCAGTTGTCGATAGCGGAGGCGCCGGAGGCGCCGGCGAATAATACGCTGACGCGGGATGTGATTTTGGCGGTGTTTGGTTCGGTGGCGGTAGTGACGGGGTTGGTGTTTTTGAAGTTTTATCTTGACGATAGCGTGAAGCGGAGCGACGATATCGAGAAAATCTTTGGGCTGGCGGTGACGGGGGCGGTGCCGAAAAGCGATATGAAGAACCGGCGGGCGGGCGATGAGTTGGTGGCGGAGAGGTTTCCGAAGTCGATGGTGACGGAGAGCGTGAAAAGCCTACGGACGAACTTGCAGTTTACTGCGGTGGACAAGAACTTGAAGACGATTTTGCTCACTTCGACGAATGCGGGGGAGGGCAAGAGTTTTGTGTCGTCGAACCTCGCGATTTCGTTTGCGCAGGCGGATAAGAAGGTGCTTCTCGTAGACTGCGATTTGCGCAAAGGCCGGGTGCATAAACTGTTTCGGATTCCGAATACAGAGGGACTGTCGAATCTTTTGACGGACAAACTGGAAAATGTGCATAAATATGTGCGAGGGACGAACATCGAGAACCTGAGTATTATTACTTGCGGGACGTACCCACCGAACCCGAGCGAACTGCTGGCGTCGCAGAAAAATAAGCGGCTGGTGCAAAACCTGCGGATGATGTATGACATTGTTATATTCGACGGGGCGCCAGTGGGAGGCTTGGCGGATTCGGTGATTTTGTCGAGTTTTATGGATGAGACTTTGATTGTGACGAAAGATGGCGGGACGGCGAGGAGTGACCTCATGGCGACGAAGGTGTCGCTCGATAAGGTGGGGGCGAAGATCGCGGGGCTGGTGTTTAATATGGTGGGGCGGAAGTCGTCGAAGTATTATAATTATTATTACTACGGTGGCGAACAGGAAAATGAGTAGTTTGTGTACGCTTTGCTGGGGGCGGACGGCTGGGAATGGGCGATCGGAGGGTGAGTGATGATTGATTTGCACGCGCATATTTTGCCGGGGGTAGATGACGGGGCGAAAGATTTTGAGGATGCGGTGATGATCGTGTCGGAATTGGCTGCGGTGGGGGTGACAGAAGTGGTGGCGACGCCGCATTATGTTGAGGGGACGGGGTATGTGTCGGAGCGACGGGTGAACGAGGAATTACTGGCGAGGCTGTCGGAGGAACTTTTGGAGCGAGGGGTGGCGGTAAAATTGCATCTTGGCAACGAGATATATATCAACCGGGAAATTGCGGAACTGGTGAAAACAGGGGTGGTGTCGGCGCTAGCGGGGAGTGAGTATTTGCTGGTGGAACTGCCGATGAGTGGGGATTATCAGGGGTACGAGGACATTTTTGCGCAACTTTTGGCGGACGGGTATAAAGTCGTCTTGGCGCATCCGGAGCGGTATGAGAGCCTGCAAAACGATTATGGTTTGGTGGAGGAACTGGCGCGGATGGGGGTTTTGTTCCAGTGTAACTTGGGGAGTCTGGTGGGACAGTATGGGAAGCGGGCGAAGAAGCTGGTAAAGAGGTTAGTACGGGAGAGGTTGGTGTTTGGGTTTGGTAGTGACATTCATCATACCGGGAATGAGGAACGGCTGAAGAAGGCGTTGGCGCGGCTTGCGAAATACTATGACGAGGATGAGTTGACGCGGGTGCTCGCGCTCAACCCGAATAAAATCGTGAATGGGCTGGTGAAGACGTTTTTGTGCTGTGAGGATGGGGTTTATTTGGAACAAACTAAACAAAAGATTTATCTCTAAACCCATATAATTTTGCCAAAAATATGGCGAAGATTAGGGGTTGTCAAGGCGGGGAAAGTGTGCTATAATAGAGGTAATGACTAGATATGGAGTCAGGTCTTTGGTGTACTCAACACTCTACCAAGGAAACCGGCTCGAAAATCTAGTTTTAAGAGTGTTATAAAATTAAGCAAAGAAAGGAATAGGATGCAAGTCATTCTCGGCACCAAAATTGGTATGACTCAGA
>CAYNBW010000065.1:0-3671 GCA_964396015.1 uncultured Candidatus Saccharibacteria bacterium
TTTTGAGGTCTAAGAGGCGGGAACGGAGGATATTCATGGCTTTGACGCGGTTTTGTTGTTGGGAGCGCTCGTCTTGCATGGCGACGACGAGGCCGGTGGGAAGGTGGGTGATGCGGACGGCGGAATCGGTGGTGTTGACGCCTTGACCGCCATGACCGCCGGAGCGGTAGATGTCGATGCGGAGGTCTTCTTGTTTGATTTCGAGGTCCTGTTCGGAAGCTTCGGGAAGGACGGCGACGGTGGCAGTGCTGGTGTGGATGCGACCTTGAGACTCGGTAACTGGGACGCGTTGGACGCGGTGAACACCGCCTTCGAATTTGAGTTGACCGTAAGCGTTGTCGCCACTGATTTTGAAGATGACTTCTTTCATACCGCCGGCTTCGTTTTGGTTTTCGCTTAGGAGTTCGAGCTTGAGGTCATGAGATTCGGCGTATTTTTGATACATGCGGTAGAGTTCACCGGCGAAAAGACTGGCTTCGTCGCCACCGGCGCCGGCACGGATTTCGATTAGGGCGGGCTTGTCATCTTCGGGGTCTTTCGGGATGAGGAGTTCTTCTAGCTTGGCTTCGAGTGCGGGGAGCTCGGATTTATATTTCTCGACGTCTTCTTTTGCGATCTCGGCGAGGTCTTTGTCGGTGGTTAAAGATTCGGCTTCGGCGAGGTTTTGCTTCATGGTGGCAATCTGGTTGGCTAGGTCGACTATCTCGCGGAGGGTACTGGCACGCTTGCTTTTTGTGGCAAAGTCTGGGCTAGCATAAGCATCTGGTGTAGCTAAAAAATCTTCGATTTCTGTAAGTTCGGCTTTTATTTTTTCTAAATCCATGGTATAATTATAGCATACTTTTATAGTATGTTTATGATGGATCTTTAGCTCAGTTGGCTAGAGCGCAGCATTCACATTGCTGAGGTCAGAGGTTCGAGCCCTCTAAGATCCACCATTTTTGTTTTTCAACAAACTTGAAAAAGCGAGGGCTCGGATCTCGCTTCGCTCGATGCGAGCCCTCTAAGATCCACCATTTTTGATGTAATTTTTACAATTTTAGCATAAAGGTCTTGTAACGCTAAATGTGGTGTGTTAAAATAGTAGTAATACGCTAAATATGGATGGTAATACAGGAGGATAGGACACTATGTTCAAAAAAATTAAGAAACGGGATGGAAAGATTGTAAATTTCAACCCAGAGAAAATCACAGAGGCGATCGCGAAGGCGGGGCTCGTGACGGAAGAGTTTAAGCATGATAGGGCGAAGGTGCTATCTGAGAAGGTGCTAAAGCGAGCGGAGGAGACGATTAAGGAGCGGACACCGCACGTGGAGCAGATCCAGGATATCGTGGAAGAGGTGCTGATGGAGTCGAGCTTCAAGAAGACGGCGCGGGAGTATATTCGGTTTCGGCAGGAGCGCTCGAGGGTGCGCGAGGCGAAGTCGGACCTGATGAACATTTACAAGACGATTTCGCATGCGGATGCGAGCGAAGATTCGGACGTGAAGCGGTCGAATGCGAACGTAGACGGTAACTCAGCAATGGGGAAGATGTTGCAGTTTGGGGCAGAGGGGTCGAAGGTGTTCGCAAAGACCTTGCTACTTCGGCCGGACATTGCGGCGGCGCATGACAACGGCGATATTCACATTCACGACCTCGATTTCTATGCGACGGGGACGCTGACCTGTTGCCAGAGTGACCCGTTCGTGTTGTTTGAAAACGGCGGGTTTAACACTGGGCACGGGCACCTTCGGACGCCGAAGTCGATTGGTTCATATGCGGCGCTGGCGGCGATTTTGCTCCAGGCGAACCAAAATGAGCAGCACGGTGGGCAGTCGATTCCGAACTTTGACTATGCGATGGCGCCAGGGGTGAATAAGTCGTTTCGGAAGGCGCTCAAGCGGAATTTGGAGAAATACAATAAGTTTTCTGGGAAAAAGCTGGAGCTAATTAACGATGAGAGCGCGGACGAAAATTCCGGCAAACAGAAAAAGAACGCTAAGGGGCTGACGAATCTTTCAGAGATTGATTTTGGCGATGACGAGAAATTGAAAAAAGCCAAGTGGCCAAAGGAAGTGATTGAAGCGTCGAATGAGGACGTCGAGCGCGAGACTTTGCAGGCGATGGAAGGGTTTGTGCATAACCTGAATACGATGCACTCGCGGGCGGGGGCACAAGTGCCATTTACTTCGATTAACTTCGGGACGGATACCAGCCCGGCGGGGCGACTAGTGTCGAAGTACTTGCTTGAGGCGACCGAAAATGGTCTAGGCAAGGGTGAAACGCCGATTTTCCCGATTTCGATTTTTAAGGTGAAGAGTGGGGTGAATTACGAGCCGGACGACCCGAATTACGACCTCTTCAAGAAGTCGATGGAAGTGAGCGCGAAGCGGCTGTTCCCGAACTTTTGCTTTATTGATGCGCCGTATAATCTCAAGTATTATAAGCCGGGCGATTACCGGACGGAGATTGCGACAATGGGGTGCCGAACGCGGGTGTTTGCCAGCGTGTTCCCGGAGAGTGACGGTATCGTAACTGGGCGAGGTAACTGTTCGTTTACGACGGTGAATCTGGTGCGAATTGGGATTAAACATGGAATTTGCCTAGGGGAGCGAAAAGAGGCGGACTGGGATGGGTTTTACAAAGAGCTCGATGAGAAGATGGATCTTGTAAAAGATGAGTTGCTCGAACGGTTTGAGTTCCAGGCGAACCAGCACGTGCGGAACTTCCCGTTTCTGATGGGGCAGGGGAACTGGTTTGGATCCGAGAAGCTTGGTTGGAATGATACTTTGCGTGAGGTGATTAAACACGGGACGTTGTCGATTGGGTTCATTGGTCTTGCGGAGACGCTGGTAGCGATGGTGGGGAAACATCATGGTGAAGACGAGGATGCGAGGGAGCTTGGGCTTGACATTATCACACATATGCGAGAGAAATGCGATGAGTACTGCAAGAAGTATAAACTGAATTTCTCGCTGCTCGCGACGCCGGCGGAGGGAATTGCGGGGCGGTTCACCAAGATTGACCGGAAGGAGTTTGGGGTGATACCGGGGGTGACGGACAGGGAGTTTTATACTAATTCGTTCCACGTGCCGGTGTATTATCCGATTAGCGCGTTTGAGAAAATCGAGATAGAGGCGCCGTATCATAATTTGTGTAATGCGGGACATATTACCTACATTGAACTAGATGGTGATCCTTCGCAGAATTTGGCCGCGTTTGAGGCGGTAATTCGGAAAATGCATGACTGTGGGGTTGGCTATGGGTCAGTGAATCATCCGGTGGATCGGGATCCGGTGTGTGGGTTTTCGGGGATTATTAAAGGGGAAAGGTGTCCACATTGTGGGCGGCTAGAAGGAGATGTGAGTTTTGAAAGGATGACGTGTTGCTAGGGCGCTCTACTTCGTCAGGAGATGCGTTGCTCGCTCGCCGTACCTCAAGTACGGCTCGCTCCGCTACTCCTCCTTCCTCGCATAGCATCCCTAGCAACAGTGTCATCATAAAAAGGATTCGAGGCGCAAAGCAGCCGCCGGAGGGGTTTATCCGACTGTCGGGGCCGCTGGAGCGAGATAATATCGTGAATGGAGATGGACTTCGGGCGGTGGTATGGACGCAGGGGTGTCCGAATCACTGCCCGGGGTGCCAGAATCCGGAGACGTGGGATTTTGGGGGCGGGTTTTTGGTGGAAG
>CAYNBW010000066.1:0-3532 GCA_964396015.1 uncultured Candidatus Saccharibacteria bacterium
GTAGTGGTGTACTGATATTATACAGCAAAAGTGGAGAAAAATCAGTTGATAAATGCATCGAATTCACTTGTATTTGCGGGCTTTCTCGTCTTTTACAAGTGGCAATTCATGTAAATAAATAAGGAGATTATATGGCTGCTTTTTTTCTAACCAAGGGCAAAAACCAGGAGTTGATGGAGAAAGCGCAGGCTGTGTTCGATGCTCGTGGTTTTATTGGTGGTCGTAGATATTCACTAACCTGTGGAGAGTTACTGATATACCAAAAACAGATGGTCCAGGCAGATAACTGTTGCATAATCAATAAAACTGCACTGTATGCTATAGGAACACCCATCTACCGTGGACTCTCTTATGCAGACACGTTGTCTGCTTTGATGGAAGATATGGCAAATGGAACACTTGATAAGAACGCCTTGCGGGGCAGCTTTATCCTGCTGTTCGACAACGGCCATAATACGACGGTGATGACCGACGAGACAGGGATGTACAAGCTGTTTACGGACGGTGGTGGTAGCTTTCTGTCTTCTTCCTTTTTGGCTGCAGCTGCCTGCACTCCTTGTACCATTAATAAAATAGCACTTGCAGAGCAAGTGCTTTGCGGTTTTATCTCAGCGCCAGATACGCTAGTAAACGAAGTGGTCGATGTGCGGCATGCCGATGCGCGGGCACGTCTATCTTTTGTACAATGGGAAGGTTATGCTAAAGCGGAAGCGATGTCGCGTTCCGCAAGTATAGAATCCAGCGTGAGAAAACAGGCTGAGCGCATTCGTAGTTATATGTCCGATGTGCAGGCATTGGTGGACGAGTTTGGAAGTGAATGTGGACTATCTGGCGGATGCGATAGCCGCTTGGTTTATGCCGCTACTGCTGCGTCATGCCGCCCCCTGCGCTCGGTACATACCCATAAAACCAGTAACATACATGCAAAGGAAATTCAAACAGTGGAAAAGTTGGTTTCCCTGCACGATACTCCGTTGCGCATCATTCCAACAAACTATATTCTTGATTGTCCACCAGAGGAAATCGACGCTGTCCTTAAAGAGAACGTGTTATATTTTGACGGACGCAATGCTGCAACTATTGGGGCATTCAGCAAAACGCACACTCGCGATTACCGTCGAGCTACGGCGGCAGGAAGCGGAGTGACCTTCAGTGGCATTGCCGGTGAGATATACCGAAACTTCTATTTCACCAATCTTCCCTTGCTGTCTCCGCGGTGCTGGCTTGAGTCCAGAATATTTATTCCCCACGGAGATAAGATCATTCCTCATAAGTTATATCGCGCAACGGTAGAAAGAATATTGGAGAAGCTACATAAATCTACTGGTGTGCGTGTACATCCCTTTGCAACAAAGCAGATCGCGAAACGCTTCTTTGACGGGTATCGCATACCTAATGCCCTGTCTAATGTTGTGCATGCTAACAACCAGATGGGATTCTATCTGGCACCCTTCACTGAAGCGGATCTTATTCGTTCAGCTAAACCAGATTTCAAATACGAGGATCAGTGCGGGTATTATGAGGGCAAAATCATTGCAGAGTTCAGCCCTGAGGCTGCAGCGATGATGAGTACTAAAGGCTATGCATTCAGCAGCATTCCTTTAAAGACTCGTCTCATGTGGCGTATTAAAGGATACCTGCCGTCTCTGGTCTGGAAGGAGCGAAATCTGCTTGGAACCAGGAATAGTAATTTTGCAGAACGCTTATCTATTGTGCTGGAGAGTACGAAATTCTTTAATTCGGCTCTGAACTATTTCAGAGAAGAGTATCCAGATTGGAAAATCGAGTGCTTGCTCAACGGAGATGTGTTTCCTAACAGCTTTATGTTCACTGTTTGTACACTGTATGAACTCTCTCTTATTCGGGAAAATGAGATTATACACTAAGTGCTATTCTTCAGACGTAGAACTCTTGGAAGGACATTCTTCCCGGAAACAATCAAAGTACGGGGCTGGAATATGAATAGAAAACAAAAATTGTTTATTAATACATTCATGGGCTTGCTGAAGCAGGCTGTGGTTATGATATGCGGATTCATACTACCACGCTATTTCCTGCTGTACTATGGCTCGGAAGTTAACGGGCTGATTTCGTCCATGACGCATTTTCTTGGATTCATCTCGCTGTTGGAATTAGGTATTGGCCCAGTAATACAGGCAAATCTGTACAAACCACTTGCAGAAAAAGACAGTGACGCAATCAGCAAGATCATAGTTTCCTCCGAACGTTTTTTCAAGAGAATTGCATATATCTTTTTGGCGTATATTTGCGTACTTATGGTCGTCTTTCCCACAGTAATCAATCAGAACTATGGGTTTTGGTTCTCAGCATCGTTACTTCTGATTGTATCCATCAGTACCATAGCACAATACTTCTTTGGCGTAACCTACCAACTGCTGCTTAATGCAGATCAAAAAGCCTATATTCCAATGTCGTTGCACATCGCCACGGTTATTATTAATACTGTGGTATCCATCTTTTTGATTCGTATGGGGTTTTCCATACACCTTGTAAAGCTTTCTACCGCTGCAATCTATGTGCTACGGCCCATAGGTCAGATTATATATGTGAAGCGAAAATACAAAATCAATAAGAAGATTCACTTGGATGGCGAGCCAATCCAACAGAAATGGAATGGCTTTGCACAACATTTAGCTTCCGTGGTAACTACAAATATAGACATTTTCTTACTGACCTTCTTTTCGCTGACTAGTGTTTCAGTTTATTCAGTATACTTTAATGTCACCAATGGGATTCATACAATTATCACTACTGCGGCAATTGGTCTGGAAGCCTACTTGGGAAATATCATCGCAAAGGGAGAATCAACCGCGCTACGCAATTCCTTTGAAAGAATTGAGACGATCATGCATGTGATGGTCAGCTTTCTGTTTGCTGTGACAGCGGTATTGATTACACCATTTATTTCAGTATATACACGTGGGGTCACAGATGCAAACTATAATCAGCCGTTGTTCGCCTTACTCATGGTTTTAGCCAGTGCATCACAATGTTTGAAGATTCCCTATTTCAGAATAATCAAGGCGAGTTGTTGCTTCAAAGATACACAAAACGGGGCGATTATATCGATGATGCTGAACTTGATTGTGTCCATCGCTCTAGTAATTAAGCTGGGCTTGATCGGCGTGGCAATTGGTACAGTGATTGCAATGCTTTATCACACCATTTATCTTGCTTGGTATCTGAGAAAGAATATCATTTGCAGGAGTTTCAAGTACTTCATTAGAAACATGATTGCTGACGCTTTGACTTTCGTCGGCGTCTATCTTTGTTCAAAGCCGATCCTTTTGATGGATGTATCATATATTGGATGGATCGTGATGGCGATAAAGGTAACGCTGATCGGAGTTGCGATTACTGGATTGATTCAGGGACTTTTCCATTCAAGGGAACTTAAGCAGATGATGGTAATAAGAAATAATTAGGCAATTGTAAAAGTCGGCGCGGGAGCGGGAAATGACAGCAAGAGCAAGCCGGAGAAGGGATAAGAAGAAGGGCGGGGACAGAGACA
>CAYNBW010000067.1:0-3391 GCA_964396015.1 uncultured Candidatus Saccharibacteria bacterium
TCTTTCCTTCGTGGCGACTGCGCACGATCATTTTATTAGTTTTCTTGTTGTGACGCGTCCGATAGCCCAGAGTCAACTGGCCCCAAGGCGTCCGCGGCGCTCTACCGGTACCATGCCGACCACCATCACCACCACCGTGCGGGTGATCCGTCGCGTTCATCACGACACCACGCACCGTCGGGCGAATGCCCTTGCGACGGCGTCGTCCAGCCGCACCGATTTTCACATTCTGGTGTTGCAAGTTGGACACCGTACCAATCGACGCTTCGCACGTCACCAGCACCTTCCGCACTTCCCCCGATGGCATCTTGAGCGTGGCATAGCCATCCTCCTTCGCCATCAACTGCGCCTGCGCCCCCGCCGCTCGCACCATCTGTGCGCCCCGACCCGGCGTCAATTCCACCGCATACACAAACGTACCCACCGGAATATTCTCAAGCGGCATCCGGTTGCTATCTTCTACTTCCACCTCATCACCAGTCTTAAATACCGTACCCTTGGTCATCTTGGTATCAGCGAGCACATAATAATACACGCCGTTCTCGTCCTTCACCCGTGCGATTCTCGCACTTCGGTTCGGATCGTATTCAATTTCCTCCACCGTCAAAGTCAAATTCTTCGGCAGATTATAGGTCATGATGCGATAGTGTCGCTTCACACCACCCCCGCGGTGTCGCACCGTAATGCGACCTTGGTTGTTCTTGCCCGCCTGCTGTTTCTTAGCCCGGGTCAACGACTTCAAAGGCTTATTGGTCGTAATCTGATCATAATCCTCTGTCGTTTTTTGGCGCTGCGCCGGGGTCATCGGGCGATATGCACGAATTGCCATTATTCATTCTCCTTCCCTGCATTCTTGTCCGCCTTGGCAGCTTCCTTCTCGGCCTTTTTCTCTGCCTTCGCAGCCTCTTTCAAAGCCTTTTTCTCCGCCTTAGCATCCTTTGCGCTGGTTTTATTATCTTCCGGCTCATCGAAAACCTTAATCGAATCGCCTTCCTTCAAAGTAACGTATGCAAACTTTTTATCCTGACGATGCGTAATCCCCGGATAAGCGTGCTTGCCCTTGCTAAACTTCGTTTTCTTACCATCGCGAATCAGCGTCCTTACATCAATCACCGTCACGTTGAACTCTTTCTCGACCAACTTCGCGATTTCCTGCTTACCCATCCCCTTTTCAACTGGAAATACGTAAGTCCGCTTCGCCTGTTCAAGATAAGTTTTTTCCGTCGCTCGCGGCTCAAGCAAATGTAGTTTTACCTGTTCCATCTTACTTCTCCTCCTTTAGCCACGCTTTCACCGCCGGCATCGCTTTTTCCACGATTACAATCTTATCCGCATTCATCACGTCAAACACGTTTAGATAAGTCGGTCGCACCGCCTTCAGGTTCGCGATGTTGTTCGTCGCGCGCAGTACCAACTCGTCTTTCTCCGGTACTACTAACAATATATTTGCATTCGTGTCAATTTTATTGTCTGACAGGATTTTCACGGTTTCTCGCGTCTTGCCCTCTTTGATTGCAAAATCCGCAATAGTCACCACCGCCTTATCTGCATTTTTCATCGACAAAGCCTGACAAATCGCCAGCCGCTTTGCATTCTTCGAAATTTTCTTGGTAAAGTTCTCGTTGCCGGTCCGACCAAACGCCACCCCACCATGCCGCCAAATCGGGTTCCTCGTCGAACCAAATCGCGCCCGACCCGTACCTTTCTGCTTCCACGGCTTCTTGCCACCACCGCGCACCTCGCCTCGCTTCAAAGTTTTAGCGTGGCTCGAACGCGAGTTGGCCAGATATGCATCATAAGCCAATTTCACTAGCTCGTGATTTTCGACGGAAAGGCCAAATATTTCTTTATCCAAAGTCGCCATATTACTCCTTTCCCTCCACCGTTACAATTCCTTTGCGCGGTCCTGGCACAGCGCCCTTGAGGCCGATTAGGTTCCGCTCCGCATCGATATACGCCACCACAAGGTTCTTGACAGTTACGGTGTCGTGGCCCATCCGCCCCGGCATCTTCTTGCCCTTCCAAACCTTCTGTGGATACATCGAGCCAATCGAACCAACCTTGCGAATGTCACCCTTAAACCCGTGTGTATTGCGCGACTCATTAAAGTTCCACCGCTTTACCGTACCAGCATACCCCTTACCTTTCGAGGTGCCAGTTACCGTTACTTTGTCGCCCAACTTAAACGTCGAAACATCCAAAGTATCGCCGAGTTTTAACCCCTCCGGAATCGCCTCTACGCGGAATTCTTTCAGGACTTTAGGGTTGATATTTTCGCCGGCCTTTTTGACGTGGCCAGTCACCGACTTGCTCAGATTCCGACCCTGACCAAAACCAACTTGCACAGCGTTATAACCGTCGGTTAGAGCGGTTTTAATCTGAGTCACCGTGCATGGGCCAGCTTCGAGGATAGTTACCGGAGTAACCACGCCGTCGTCACCGATGATCTGAGTCATACCAATTTTGGTGCCGAGAATGACTTGCATCCTATTCCTTTCGTTTAATATTTACTCTTACTGGCAAAAACCAGTACTCCACGCGCCCCTGTAAGGCACAATTCGTGCATTTTGCCTCTGTACACCAAGCAAAATTACACTATTAAAACTAGACTTTTAGGTCGGTTTCCCCTGTCGGCTCACGGATCGCTTAAGACGCTCACTTCCACCAAACATCGGACCTCTCCTTGTGTCTAGATATAACACCTCTATTGTAGCACAAAAACTCCCTCTTGCCAACCCCTATTTTCCACTTTTTTTGTCAACACTTTCATAAACGTGGGGTTGACTTTTCAATTAGTGTGCGGTAGAATCAAATCAGTTTTGGTTTTACTTCTGCTTCTTAGCAGGAGTAATTTTTAGTTTAATCGTAGCTTTTATATCTTCGATTTCAACGTCCATAAACCTCCTTTCTTCTGCTCGCTCTTAATTTTTAATCTATCAACCCCACGCCGTCACCCTAGCACAAAGAATCAAAAACTTCAACCCCCCCACCTATCCACCCCTGTTTCTCCAAAATTCCCAGGGCATGGAAAAGGACGCCCGGAAAAGGGTTGAAATGTCCTTTTCCTTCGGCGCCCCTAATCTGTAGCGAGAGAAAGCCCAAGCTCATCCAGTCTTTCGCAAATAATTTCTATCCTTTTTGGCCCAATCAAATGTATGCACGAAACTTGTTTTTCTGAACACTTCACTAAATCTCCAAGAGTTTTGACTCCTGCCCTATAAAGCTTGTAGCTAATATCGTCGCGTTCATAAGATGGATATTCCTCGCCAGCAGGATTTGTCAGTTGAGTTACGACAAAGACACCTTCATAAGCATGCCAATAATTGAAGTTGATATTTCGCCAATCGTCAACCCTCCTTTCTTCACACAGTTTCCGGAGCGCATCATTAAT
>CAYNBW010000068.1:0-3133 GCA_964396015.1 uncultured Candidatus Saccharibacteria bacterium
GGTGTACGAAAATAAGCAGAGTATAGAGTAAGATTCTTGCTCTGGTCGTTGCGGTTCTGATGATCGTGGCGAGCGTGGCGGCGGTCGCAGATGACAATGATCCGACTCCGGCTGCTGCGACGACTCCGGATTATGATGCTAAAGTTTCTGTGACCGGTCTGGAAGCGGGCGATGTTGCCCATTTCTACAAGATCGTTGAGTGGGTCGGCGAGGCCGATGGCAATGTCAAGGGCTGGAAGGTTGTTTCTCCTTTCAGTTTTGACCTGAATGCTGTTCTGGTGGGTACTCCCGCTTCTGAGGGCGTTGAGGCCGTTCCCGCTACCGGTATCACTGCCGAGTTGGCGAATACCCTGGCTGCTACCACTGGCAAGGGTGATGGCGTTGTCGTAAACGTGAGCGGCACTTCCGCTGAACTGGATGTTACTGCCGCTGGTCGTGGCGCTGGCATTTACATGGTGCTGATCACCCCCACCAACAAGGACGTTGTTTACAACCCCGTGTTCGTGTCCTCTGACTACAACACCACTGCCGATCCCAATAGCAACACTTGGGCGCTTACTGAGAATCCTTCCTATGAGAATAATGCTGCTGCCAAGAAGAGTACGACCACTCTTGACAAGACGGCCAGCACTACTGAGACCACTCCTGACGACGTGAAGTGGATCACCACCGCTATCGGCGACACCGTGCACTTTACTGTCACCACCACCATCCCCGGCTTCGGCCCGGCTTTCATCGATCCCTTCTTCAAGATGACTGATAAGCTGACCGACCTGACGCTGGTTGCCAATTCTGTTACGGTTAAGTCTCCTGCTGAAGCTGCTGCCGCTGCTAATATCGATGAAGGCACTGACCAGTACAGCATCGACTGGAATACCGCTGATGGTAAGGCTTATCTGGCGACTGTTGCCACTCCCACTCTGGTGACCGTTGAGTACGACGCCATCGTCAACACCGATGCGCCCTACAACGTGAACTTCGAGCGCAACGAAGTGTGGACCGAGTTCTCCCACAACATCAACGACACTACTGATCACTCCTTCAAGAAGGACGATACCATCCACTACACCTTCACCATCGACGCTAATGCGCTTGCCAACGGTTCTGAGTCATCCGGCAAGAAGGGTTCTGAAATCGTCAAGGTTGGACGCAAAGCCGATGGCACTCCGATCACTGAAACGACCGAGACGAGCTCCATCGCTTCCACCAGCACCTGGCAGGGTCCGCAGGCGGAAGCTCACTTCAAGCTGTACAGGAACGCGGGTTGCACTGAAGAGTACATCCCGAAAGTCAAGGGCACCGGCGCTGCTGGCACCGCTCTGGACATCGTGTCTGGCACCGACGGCCGTATGACCATCGCTGGCTTGGATGCCGGTGAATACTGGCTCCGTGAGGAATCCTGCCCCGCCGGTTTTGTGAAGGATACCCATGTGGCGCACATTGTGATTTCCACTGTCGAGTCTGACAAGAATATCACCGAATACACCAAGAATGGCACTGACTGGATTCCCGAGGCTGAGTACAATGCTCTGGCTGATAAGACCGGTTACAAGTCCTACACCTACTCTGTGAAGACCCTGGATTCCTACAAGATCACCATCGACGGACAGGACGCTTCTTCCTACACCTTCGTCAACAACGGTGTTGAGCCCGAGATCAAGTGGACCGAGACTCCTCCGGTCGAGAAGCCCCATCAGTTCGTCAATACCCAGGGCCTCGAGCTGCCCTCCACCGGCGGCATGGGCACCACCATCCTGTATGTTGGCGGCTCCATCCTGGTTCTGGCTGCTGCGATCCTGCTGATCACCAAGCGCCGCATGAACGCCAACGACTAATCATAATCAACGAAGCAACGTTGCTTCAACCTTGCCTCACTCCCCTCGGGGAGTGAGGTTTTGACTATTACAGCAAAAATTCATTTTACGTAGGAGGAAGATTTTATATGGAAAAGCTGTATCGAATTACAAGCCTTGAGGGTTTCATGTCAATGATACTCAATAAAAAAGAACGATATGTCAATCCGATCGACGAATGGGAAGATACTTATGAAGGATATTTTCTACAATTGCTCAGCGATGATGACAAATTCATGGAAATCATAGACCGCTTGTACAATGATATAACCAAACAGGCTTATAGAGCAACTTGTAGAAACATAGCAAAGCTGTTAAACAATCGATATGATTGTTACGGTTTGTGCTGGTCAACAGAAAAAGACAGTGATGCTATGTGGCGCATATATTCCTACGATAATAAAGCTATTCAAATAGTATCGAACGAACAAAGAATCCGGGAAATGCTGAATAAAGCAGGGAAAGAAGACAAAGATATTGCGATATACAAAGTAAAATATGATTTAGTTAATGACGAGGATATTATACAGAAAATGCTAAGCCCGAGGGCAACCGTAGATGCGGCCTATTTTCATAAGAGAGAGGCATTTTCGCACGAAAAAGAAACAAGGGTAATAATACATGAAAGCAAAAGCTATGAAGAAAGAGCAGAGGAATTAGTTCAGCTTGTAAAACATCACATCTCAATGAATGGAACGACCGATATTGCGCAAACGATACGAGAGGTAATCAATCAAGAATATATAAAAAAGTATTATAGTGAGAGAAAAACTGAAATTTCTTTGAGTATATACAGCCTATCTGAGTATATTGAGGGAGTAAGAGTACATCCTATGGCAAAAGATTGGTATTCTGATTTGATTGAAAAAATATGTAATGAGTATAAACTGACTTTCTTAGGTCGATCTGATTTATATAATAGACCTATAGAAAAAAAGAAAAAGAAAAATGGGAAATAAAACACGCGGGGACGGTTCTCTGTGTTGAAGGGACAAAGAAATAGTGATGATTTGTCCTGCGCTCCACCGGCGGCATTGGCACCACCATCGTGTACATCGGTAGTTCCATCCTGGTTCTGGCTGCTGTGATCCTGCTGATCACCAAGCGTCGCATGAACGCCGAGGATTAATAGAAAGGTTTGCAACTGGACAACAATTTCCCAAGTCGCCGGGGACGGTTCTGTCTGACTCTGGTACCTTCTCCAAAGGGTAACGCCGTCAACTTCGAACACAACCCTAATAGAAGCAGGGCGAAGGGCATTCCTAAGCCTTCCCCCGATG
>CAYNBW010000069.1:0-2983 GCA_964396015.1 uncultured Candidatus Saccharibacteria bacterium
AGCTAACGGTGATAACGACGGATACTATTTATACAGTTGACAGCACCAAGGTGAAGGAGTTTATCTCGGAAAAAGCGAAACTAGCGAATAACTTTAAGATTTATACGATGAACGATCCGTTTGTGGAAAACTTTACGAAGACTGACGACGGTTATGCCGGTAAACTGAAAACTTCGTATGTGTCGGGGCCGAAGATGACCGAGAATGACGTAATTAATGTGATTCGCGGTAAGGGGCTGGGGACAGCACAGCATGATTTGAATGACGCTTATGGTGACGGCATCAAGAGCATGACGACGGACGTATCATTCCCGTGGGTGATGTCGATTCCGGACGATCCAAATAAGATTACGGTAATAATTAAGACGGATGAGCAGTAACTTAGGAGCGCGGTTGATTATTCCGGTTTTAAGGGAGCTTTTATGAAGATTATTGGACTTGATGTAGGAGAGAAAAGAATCGGTGTGGCGCGAGCCGACTCCTCGACGAAAATTGCAGTGCCGGTGGGGTTTGTAGAAGTGTCTAACGGCACCGAGTGGGTAGAGCTGGCGCGGATTGCACGGCTAAATAATGCCAGTTGGTTTGTACTGGGGTTGCCGCGAAGTAACGAGGGGAATGAGACGAAACAGTCGGAGTATGTGCGGGGGTTTGCGCGGACGCTTTGCGAGAAGATACCGGGGGCGCGAGTGCGGTTTCAGGATGAATCGCTGACTTCGGTGGAGGCCGAAAAACGATTAAAAGCACGGAGAAAGCCGTATATGCGAGGAGATATCGATGCGGAGGCGGCCAGTATCATTTTGCAAGATTTTATCGAACAGTCGCAGGGTTCCGCTACGCGCTCCGAGGACACGCTCCCTCGCGCCCGTTATTACGGGGCTCAGTCCGTATCCCCCGTTGGGGGCACAGATTCCTCAGAAGGTATACCGGAACCCTCTACGCATAATCAAAAATTAAAACTAGAGGCGGCCAAGGCGAAGCATAAGATGAGGAAGTGGCCGATAGCAGTAGGACTGATGGTTGTGGTTGGCTTAATAGCGGGGGCAGTGTGGGGGATAAATTGGTGGCAGGAGCGCGAGCGAGCGAAGCGGGAATATGCAGAGTACGTGGCGGCGGTGGCGGCCCAACGGGCCGAGACGTTTGATTTTACGATTTTGCCGGGGGAGACGATAATGGATATCAAGGCAAAATTGATTAAGTTGGGGTATAGCGAGGAGGAGGTCGAGGAGGCGTTTAATGCGTCGTATGATTTTGATTTTCTGGCGGAGAGGCCAGAGGGGGCGACGCTGGAGGGGTATTTGTACGGTGAAACGTATGAGTTTTTTAAGAATGCGAGTGTGAAGGAGATTTTGACGCGGTTTTTGGCTGGGATGGAGGAGGTGATTACTGCGAATAATTTGACGGCGCGGTATGCGGAACGGGGGTTGTCGCTGTTTGAGGGGGTGACGTTGGCGTCTATCGTGCAGAAAGAGGCAGCGCCACGGGACCAGCCGACGGTGGCACAGGTGTTTTTGTCGCGACTTGCGTATGGCTGGAAACTGGGGAGTGACGTGACGGTGACGTATGCACTGAATTTGTTAGATCCAGAAAGAACGACTTATACGGATAACTCGACGGCGCTGACGGTGGATTCGTGTTACAATACGCGGATGCGGACTGGGTTGCCTTGCGGGCCGATTTCGAATCCGGCACTATCGGCTTTGCTGGCGGTGGCGGAGCCGACGGATACGTCATATCTGTTCTTCTTGACAGGGGACGATGGTATGATGTATTATGGTTATACAGAGGCAGAGCATAATGCGAATGCAGTGAAGTATTGTCGTGAGATGTGTGCGGTGTCGCTGTAAAATTTGGAGTGATAGATGGCAAAACGCAAGACGAAAAAGAAGCTGGAACGGGTGAAGGGGGCTTTGCCGTATGCGGTGGCGACGGCGGTAGTGGTAGGGGTGGCGGCGGTGGGGACTTTTTCGAAGGAAAGCGCGGGGGCGACTTTGAACCTCGAAGCGTTTGTGCAAAATGATTACAAAGTGTCGGTGGATCAGATGTCGGAGCTGTACATGGTGGCGGATATTTCGGATGCGCTGGGGTTGGCTTCGGCGCAAGACGTGGCGAGTAACTACGTGCTAACGACTTCAATGTACGATGCGGGGCAGACGACGACTGGAAAAATCGAGAAACCGTCGATTACCAACATTGCAGTATCGCGTGGGGTGGTCGAATATACCGTGAAGGAGGGTGAATCGCTGGATACGATTGCGGCGCGGTATAAGGTGTCGGCCGACCAGATTCGGTGGTCTAACGGGATGAAGACTGCCGACGTATCGGCAGGAACAGTGTTGTATATTCCGAGCGTGCCAGGGATTGTCTATACGGTGAAGAGTGGTGAGACGGTAGAGTCGATTGTAGAAAAGTATGGTTCGAGTGTGTCAGAGATTGTGGCGCTGAATGATTTGGAGGTGTCGGGGATTTCGGAGGGGATGCGGATTGTGATTAAGGACGGGTCTTTGCCCGAGACCGAACGGCCCGAATATGTGCCGCCGCGACCAGTGGTGCAACGGACGAATTACTACACTTATCTTGGGAACACTTCGGAGCGGCAGAACATTGAGGTGATTTATAACCGGTTTTATGGGGCGGGGGGTGGTCAGTGTGTGCACTGGGCTTATTACAAGCGACCGGATCTGCATGAGCTATATGGTTGGTCGTTGGGAAATGCGAATACCTGGGCGGCGCGGGCGACCAAATCGGTGGTGAACCGAACGCCGGCGCCGGGAGCGATTTTCCAGACCTCGTCGGGGTGGTATGGGCATGTGGGGTATGTGGAGGCGGTGAATGCGGATGGGTCGATTACGGTGACCGAGATGAACTATGGGTATGTGTCGTACCGGGTGATACGGGCGACGATTCCAGCGAGTGCGGTAGGGAACTTCTATTATATCCACTAACGCTACGCTTTGGACTTTTTCTTTAAGTGGACTTTTTCTTT
>CAYNBW010000070.1:0-2898 GCA_964396015.1 uncultured Candidatus Saccharibacteria bacterium
TAAGCGCCCTCACCATTCTCGTTATGAACCTCCGTCCCCCACGCAAAATCCACTATACCTTAGACAGCAAAGGCCTCACCGAAGGCAACCAAAAACACCCCTACGAAAACTTCCGCGCCTTCGGCATCCAGCAAGAGGGCGAGCACTATTCCGCCGTCCTCATCCCCAAAAAACGCTTCGGCCTCAGCGTCAAAGTCTATTTCCCCGGCGGCAGTGGCGAAGCCATCGTCGATGCCCTCGGCGCTCGCCTCCCTATGGAGCCCGTCAAACAAGATTTTCTCGACAAAATTGTCAATTTTCTTCGCATTTAGTACTTGCATTTTCCAAAAAGCCGTGATATCATAGATATAAGCATAATTTTATTAAAGGTGGGTACACAATGAACCAAAATATAGACAACGATTTGCAAAAAGCAATCGACGATATTACCAAAACAACCGCTGGCGACCCAATTTTTGCGGACCCCGTTGCTACACCAGAAGCACCGGCACCAGCACCAATGGCGGCAGAGCCCATGCCTGCAGCACCCGTTGCTCCAGCGCCAGAACCTTCGGTCAGCGCCGAGATGCCATCTCAGCCCAAGATCGTAGATCCCATGATTGCCGGCGTCAGCAATCCAGCAGGAGCCCCGGCATTCACTGCACCAGCTCCGATGCCAACAGGAATGCCAACGCCACCACCAATGCCAACCCCAGTTCCCGTAGCTCCTAAGGCACCAGTAGCCCCTGCTATGCCAGAATCCCCGGCGCCACAAGAGACCGTCCCAGCCGGCTCCAACAAAATCGAAGAAGAAATCGTTACCGTAGCACCATTTATGGATGAAAAGGAAGGCTCCCTCAGCGTCAAGCAAGTCAAGGAAGCCGCCCTTCGTGGCCTCGCTCCCATCCTCAGCAAGATGGACGTCCCCGCTGAGCAAAAGTTCGATATCTACAAGAACGTAATCGACAATTATCACGACAGCAGTGTCCTCGAGCCCGCCTACCGCGCCGCCAGCGAAATCAGCGACGACAAAGAACGTGGCGAAGCCCTTCTCTACCTCGTCGATTCCATCGACGACATGAATTCTTAAACAAACACGAATACATACAGTAAAACAGCGTACGACCCACCTCGTACGCTGTTTTACTATACTTTGATTTGTTACATAATTCATCGCAATCGAGTATACATCATAATCATAATCAAAACCAAAATCAAAATCAAAATCAAAGTCAGGACATGTGCCTGACTTTGATTTCACACTAGCTTTCTTTGCTGGACTTTCTTTCCCGAAAGAAAGTCCAAAGATCTAGTACATTTCAGGTGTTGCAGCCGCCGGCTTTTCCTCTGGTATCTCGCATACCAGCGCCCCCATCGTAATCGCCGTCGCCGCAATCGACACCGCATTCGCCACCGCTTCCTTCGTCACCTTCGCCGGGTCAATCACCCCCGCCTTCTTCAGGTCGACCAACCCCTTCTCCGGCGCCGTCACGTCCACCCCCATCCCCGGCTTTGCCCCCTCTACCTCAGCCAAAAGCGCCTGCGCCTTCAACCCTGCATTTTCCATGATATGTACAAACGGTGCCTTAAGCGCCTCACGCACGATTCGCACCCCCGCCTCGTCGCCGGACAGTTTACCCGCCAAATTCACCAGCGTCACCCCACCACCAGTCACGATGCCCTCCGCCAACGCCGCCTTCGTCGCCGCCACCGCATCATCCACACGGAACTTCTTCTCGTCAATCTCGGTCTCGGTCGCTCCCCCCACCTTAATCACCGCCACCTTACCCGACAGCGCCGCCGCCCGCTTCTCAAACTCTTCGCGCTCGTAGTCGCTCTTTGCAACCTTCGCCTGCGCATGAATCAGCTCAATCCGTGCCTCCACTGCAGCCTTAGTCCCAGCCCCCTTAATGATCGTCGTCTCTTCCTTCGTCGCAATTACTTTCGCTGCCGACCCCAGCACTTCCAGCCCCACATCTTCGAGCTTCAGCCCCTTATCGGCACTCACCACCGTCGCATCCGTCAGTATCGCGATATCTTCCATAATCTCTTTGCGACGATCGCCAAACGACGGCGCCTTCAACACCAGCGAATTAAACACCCCTTTCAACTTATTCAGCACCAAAAGCGACAGCGCCTCCCCCTCCACGTCTTCCGCGATAATCACCAAATCTTTCCGCCCGCTCTGCGCACACTTCTCAAGCAGTGGTAAAATATCCGCCGCCGCCGAAATCTTCCGGTCCGTCACCAGCACCAGCGGCTTCTCAAACACCGCCTCCTGCCGATTTACGTCCGTCACAAAGAACGCCGACGAAAACCCTTTATCATACGAAAATCCTTCCACAATTTCCTCTTCCATCTCTA
Organism: uncultured Candidatus Saccharibacteria bacterium; assembly: GCA_964396015.1. GTDB lineage: Bacteria > Patescibacteriota > Saccharimonadia > Saccharimonadales > Saccharimonadaceae > Nanosyncoccus. Next base: position 2,344 of record CAYNBW010000070.1, read on the forward strand.
GCCCCTGCCCGGCTTCTACCGTCACCACGCCATCTTTACCGATTTTCGAAATCACCTCAGCAATCAGCTCTCCGATCTTCTCATCCCCCGCCGAGATCTTCGCCACTTCCGCCACTTTCGACGAATTCCCCTCGATTTTCTCAGAAGCCTTCTCTATCCCCGCCACAATTTCCGCCCCTGCTTTTTCTATCCCCCGGCGCAAATCCATCGGGTTCATCCCCGCTGCTATCAACTTATTCGCTTCCGACAGTATATTATATGTCAGCACCGTCACCGTCGTCGTCCCATCCCCCGCCGCCTTGTTCAGCTTTTGCGCCGCCGTCTTAATCAATTTCGCCCCCACTGCCTCCCCCAAGCAATCTTCCCGCGACGGCAGTTCCACCGCCTCCGCCACCGTCACGCCATCATGCGTAATCACCGGCGCACCATATTCCTTCTCTATTACCACGTTCTGCCCCTTCGGCCCAAACGTCACTTTCACCGCATCATACAGTTGCTTCGCCCCCGACAGCACCTTTTCCCGTGCCTCTGCTTCATAATAAATTTTCTTTGCCA
>CAYNBW010000071.1:0-2819 GCA_964396015.1 uncultured Candidatus Saccharibacteria bacterium
GGATGCGGCGGTATGTACCGGCCTCGCGCGGGCGGGCGCTCCCTTATGAGAAGATCAGTAGTAATATATTCGTCGAGGTCGCCGGCGAAGAGAAAGTTAAGAAGGAGAAAAAGTAATATGGGTCAGAAAGTTAACCCCATCTCTTACCGTCTCCAAGTCAGCAAGGATTGGACTTCTAAGTGGTTCACGAGGAAGAGCGATTTTCGGCACTGGCTGGTGGAAGACGTGAAGATTCGCGAGTTGATTGAGGACCGGTTTAAATCCCGTCCGACGATTGCGCGGATCGATATTGAACGCTCCGCTAACCTGACGACGATTACGATTTTGACCGCCAAGGCGGGCGCGGTAATCGGCAAGCAGGGCGCGGGCATTAACGAGCTGAAGTCGCAGCTCGAGAAAATCGCGAGTGGTCCGATTCGGATTAACGTCGAGGAAGTGAAAAAGCCGGAACTGAACGCGAAGTTGGTAGCCGAGAATATCGGGTTCCAGCTGGGCAAGCGGATGAACTTCCGCAGAGCGGTAAAGACGGCGCTTCAGTCGACGATGACGGCTGGCGCGAAGGGGATACGTATCGAGGTGTCGGGGCGGCTCAACGGGGCGGAGATGTCTCGCCGGGAGAAGTTTATCGAAGGTTCGGTGCCGCTGCATACTTTGCGTGCGGATATCGACTTTTATTGTCATCACGCACCAACCATCGCTGGTATCGTAGGGGTAAAGGTCTGGATTTATAAGGGGGAGAAATAATTATGGCGATTTTACTACCAAAGAAAACAGCACACCGCAAGGTCCGTAAGGGTAAGAACGAGGGTATTGCGACGCGTTGCAATACCGTGGCGTTTGGTGACTATGGGCTGATGTCGCTTGATAATGAGCGGGTGACCTCGAAGCAGATCGAGGCGGCGCGGCAGGCGATTACGCGGTATATTAAGCGTGGTGGGAAGATTTGGATTCGGATTTTCCCGCATACGCCGGTGACGAAGAAGCCGCTGGACGTGAAAATGGGCTCGGGTAAGGGCGAACCGCAGTTCTTTGTCGCGAAGGTAAAGGCGGGGACGGTGATGTTTGAGATTGCCGACGTGACCCCTGAACAGGCGCGTGAAGCCTTGAGATTGGCTTCACATAAATTGCCGGTGAAATGTAAGATTATTAGTAAGGAGGAGTTCTAAAATGGCACAGACTCTGATTGGAATTGTAACTTCTGATAAGCGCGATAAGACCATCACGGTGTCGATTACGAACCGGGAGACTCATCCGCTTTATCGTAAGCAATATACCAAGACGCGGAAGTACACGGCGCATGACGCGAAGAATGCGGCGCACGTGGGCGACCGAGTGGAAATCATGGAAACGCGGCCGGTGTCCAAGACCAAGGCTTATACTTTGGTGAAGGTGCTGGAGCGGGCACATGGGACGGTTGAGCTGAAGGAAGACGTGAATGCGGTGGTGGAGCTGGAAAAGGTGGGAGCGGATAAGAAAACCACTGTCGCCGAGGAGACCGCCAAAAAGGCTGAGGCCGCTAAAGGGGAGGAAGCGTAATGATACAGCAAGAAACTAGACTAAAGGTAGCTGACAACAGCGGTGCGCGGGAACTTGGGGTAATCCGGGTGCTCGGTGGGACGCGGGCGAGGTATGCGCGGGTAGGCGACATCGTGACTTGCTCGGTGAAAGATGCTACGCCAGGTGGTGGCGTAAAGAAGAAAGCCGTGGTTAAGGCGGTGATTGTGCGGACGGTAGCGCCGATTCGGCGACCGGACGGTTCAACGATTCGGTTTGACGAGAATGCGGCGGTACTAGTAAACGAGGATAAAACGCCACGCGGGACGCGGGTGTTTGGGCCGATTCCTCGGGAGCTCCGCGATCTCGGGTTTGCGAAGATTATTAGTTTGGCACCGGAGGTACTATAATGAGTAAAAGTTTGAAGATTAACGATGTCGTGAAAGTAATTGCCGGCGACCACAAGGGTACGGAGGCCAAGATTGTGAAGATTGACCGCGAAAAGGGCAAGGCGTGCCTTGAGGGAATTGGATTGATTGAGCGACATTTGAAGAAAACGCAATACAACCCACAGGGTGGCAAGAAGGCGGTTCATCTGGGAATTGATTTGTCGAATCTTAAGTTGGTGAAGGCGGGGGAGGTCGTGAAGCCGGCTGTGAAGAAAGTTGACAAAAAGAGCGATAAAAAAGCTAAGAAAGGAGCTAAGTAATGGCGGAAAAGAAAACGGCTGCTAAGGCGCCCGCTAAGACCGTTGCTAAGTCGGCAAAAGCTGATAAGGCGAAGGCTGGCGCGAAGGCACAACCACGCCTCAAGGAGCTCTATAACAAAGAACTCAAGGCGAAACTGAAAGAGGAGCTGGCACTTGGCAATATCAACCAAGTACCAGAGCTCAAGAAAGTCGTAGTGTCGGCTGGGGTGGGTAAGAAGCGCGAGGACAAGAAGTTTACCGAGACGGTGGAACTGACACTGGCGAAGATTACTGGTCAGGCGCCGACCTCACGGCTTGCGAAGAAGTCGATTGCGACTTTTAAGATTCGGAAAGGGATGGGAGCGCCGGTGGGCTATCTCGTGACTTTGCGAAACGACAAAATGTATGAATTCGTGGACAGGTTGATTAACATTGCTTTGCCACACGTGCGTGATTTTCACGGGGTGAGCCGAGAGGCGTTTGACAAGCAGGGAAATTACAACCTGGGGCTCAAGGAGCAGACGGTGTTCCCGGAGATTACTTTCGAGGATGCGGCGGCTTTGCATGGGCTAGAGATTACGTTTATTATTAAAAATGGTTCAAAGGAAGGAAGCTACAAATTGCTAGAACTCTTTGG
>CAYNBW010000072.1:0-2709 GCA_964396015.1 uncultured Candidatus Saccharibacteria bacterium
AACAATCTAGCACGGCAAAATATCACATATATTGAAGTCGGCAAGTCAAAAATCCGTGATAGTGATGTTTGCAAGAATTGCGGAAGTAAAGACTACGGATACTTATCGATGCGCACAAGACCGCTAACAACTATTGACAAATTCGCTTATATGGAGTATCATTAAGAGCGCCTCGGTCTGGATTTGTTCCCGCCGAGGTTTTTTGTTTTGAAACCAGAGTGGCGGTATACGCCTTTTGAGGTAAAAAGAACTTTATGTTTAATTGTCTTGAATAATACAATTTTCCTTAAGGACTGATTGTAATTTTGCTTTTTCTTCGGAAGTGACTGTGAGCTTATACCTATTTTTGATTTGAATCTGCTTGATTGCGTAAGTACAGAGAAAATTGGTATTTGCAGGTTGCCAATCAACAATATTTTTGCTACCTTTACTCTCATTAGTGCTAGAGGCGGTAGGAAGAAGGTTATCTGTATCATTCGCATACTCAGTCCATTTTTGAGCGTCTAGATTACCCTGGCTATCTTTCCAATTATAGCCACCCGATATCCAAGCATCACCTAGAGAAACGATATGATCTATCTGGATACCGCCATCGGTTTGTTTGTCTGTCTTATAGTATTTAAGAATATTACCATTGTAATAATCAAAAAGTGTGCCGGATTTAATGATGCAACTTTCGGTATCGTATCTGGCATATTTTCTAAAGTTGTTAGTGAGAACATCAAATCTAGTAGGGCAACCATTGCCGTCTAAATCTTTCCAGCCACTAAATACAGCGTCTCTATTATATTCTGGAATTGTCATAGAACTACTTTTGGTTGTCAGAGAGGACAATGTCTTAAGCGCAGAGTCGCGTTCTGATGAGGTAATAGCATAATCTTCTGGAGAGTCTCCAACATATTGATGAGTTGCAACACCGATACCGTAGCCTCCGACACCGGTCACTAAAAGTGCAGTTGTTCCAATAGTTACAACTTTTTTGTTTGTTGATATATTTTTCTTTACCATTACTTTAATTTTACATTATTTTTTATATCAATGCCATACCCAACGCGACAGGGGTCTAGCTGAGCGGTACTCAAAATCAAAAAACCGAGAGCAAGCTCTCGTTTTTCGATTTTGGTACACTCGGCACGATGTGTTATCTTAGCCGGTTGCCCCAAACTTCGTTTGGTACACCCGACACGATTCGAACGTGCGACCTTCAGGTCCGGAACCTGACGCTCTATCCAGCTGAGCTACGGGTGCATATATTAATTATAACATATTTTGTGAATTTTGGTAGGTGGGGGGTTGAAAAATATTTTGCGATGTGCTAGAGTGGCGACATGCAAGAGTTTGTGTGGAAAAGGTGGCGGTGGGAGGTGCGACGGTGGTGGTGGAAGTGCCGGCAATGGGAGACGTGGGTGGCGGAGGTGCATCAGTCGTATTTTGTGGTGGCGATGGCGGTGGGGGTGGTGATGGGGATGATATTGGGGATGGGACTACGAATAAATTATTTTGCGTCGCCGGTGTGGTTGGTAGCGGTGGGAGCGGTGCTGGTGGTGGTGTATTTGAAGCCGAAAGTGGTGTTTTTAGGATTGGCGCTAGTGGCGGGGATGGTGCTGGCGTACTGTCGGGTGGCGGGGGCGCTATCTAATATGGATACAAATACGCGGGCGGGGCCGGAGGACGCGACGGTGTTGGTGCGAGATTGGTTTTCTGAGCGAGTAAGATTGGTGGTGCCGGAACCGGAGGTGAATCTTGGGCTGTCGTATCTTTTAGGGATGAAGACAGGGCTTTCTGATGAGTTTTCGGAAGATTTGCGGGCGGTAGGGCTCTCGCACATTGTGGTGGCGAGTGGCGCGCATCTAGCGATTTTGGTGAGTGTGGCGCGGAAACTGTTTGGGCGGGCGTCGCGGTTTGCGGGGCTGATGTTGTCGGTGGCTTCTGTGGTGTTCTTTATGGGGGTAGTGGGGTGGACACCGTCGATTATGCGGGCGGGAGTGATGGCGATTTTGACGCTGGTTTCATGGTACGTGGGGCGGAAAATTGCAGCGTGGCGGTTGATTTTGCTCGTGATGGCAGGAACGCTAATGATGGACCCGACGTTTCTGAACAACCTCGGGTGGCTGATGTCGTTTGCGTCGTATGCGGGAATCATGATACTTGCGCCGAGGTTTGTGCGGTTTTTCTACGGTGAGCGAAAGCCGGGGTTTGTCGGGTCAATGGTGATTACGACGCTAGCGGCGACGGTGATGACGCTACCGATTTCGCTGTATTATTTTGGTGCGGTGTCGCTGATTAGCGTGGTGGCGAATTTGCTGATTTTGCCGACATTGTCGGTGGCGATGGGGCTGACGTTTGTGGCGGGAGTGGTGGCGGAGGTGCCGGGGGTCGCGGACGTGGCGGGGTGGTGCGCGACTAGGATATTAGATTATCATATCGCAGTGGTGGAGTGGTTTGGCGAGATGCGGTCGTTTTTGGTGGAGATACCGCCGTATCAGGTGGGGGTGTTTTTGTTGTATGCGGGGGTTTTGGGGGCGCTTCTCATTGGACATTTGCGGGGAAAAGTGGTAAAATTAAGGGAAGTTAATAAATTTGGAGTAATAAATATGTCTGGACATAGTAAATGGGCGACCACGAAGCGGCAAAAGGCGGTCTTGGATGCGAAGCGAGGGGCGCTGTTTACGAAGATAGGAAATCAAATCGCGATTGCGGCGCGAGCGG
>CAYNBW010000073.1:0-2699 GCA_964396015.1 uncultured Candidatus Saccharibacteria bacterium
CTTCTCGCTGGACGACAAGCGCAGTCCCATTGCCGACAACGACATCCCCGACATCATCGCCCGCTTCCGCAACCGGGAGGGGGAGAAGGACCGCCAGCGCACCGAGCAGAGCTTCCTCGTGCCCAAACAGGAGATCGTGGACAACGGCTACGACCTGTCCATCAACAAGTACAAGCAGACGGAATATGTGCCCGTGGAGTACCCGCCGACGAGCGAGATTATGGCGGAGATCAACCGGCTGGAGACGGAGATACAGAAGGGGTTGAAGGAATTGGAGGGGATGGTGTGAACTTTTGTGATGTGTTTGAAGATGTCACTAAGAAAGGCAGAAAGTTACAAACAGCGGAATACAAAGTAAACGGGAAATATCCCATTTTCGATCAAGGACAAAACCTGATAGCTGGTTATACAGATGAGGAAAGTGGCCTTTTTTCAGATGTGCCGGTTGTTTTGTTTGGTGACCACACGCGGATTGTTAAATACATAGACGAGCCTAGTTTTTTAGGGGACGATGGCGATAAAATATTAAAGAGTAAATTGAGAGATGTCAACGTTAAGTATCTTTATTATGCTGTTTCTGCTATTGATGTTCCCAACACAGGTTATAACAGGCACTATAAGTGGCTTAAACAAGCGAGTATCAGCATAGTTGATAGGAATGAACAGAATAGGATTGTATGTATCCTTGATAAGATAGATAATTTAATCACTGTTAGAAAACAGCAGCTTCAAAAAACGGATGAACTCGTCAAAGCCCGATTTGTCGAGATGTTTGGGGATATAATCTATAATACAATGGGATGGCCGCAATATACCTTTTCCGAGATCGCTTCTTCAAGATTGGGGAAAATGCTAGATGCGAAACAACAAACAGGGAAATATCAATTCCCGTACCTTGCAAATTTCAATGTTCAATGGTTTAGATTTGAACTGCGCAACTTGAACAAAATGGATTTCGATGAAGAAGATCAAGCAGAGTTTGAACTTAAAGAGGGTGATCTGATTGTTTGTGAAGGCGGAGAAATAGGGCGCTGTGCTATTTGGCATAATGAGATACAACCATGTTATTTCCAGAAAGCACTTCACCGTGTACGTTGCAATACAGATATAGTACTACCTGAATACTTAGCACGATGGTTTCAGTTTAATTGTGAGCATGATGGTTTCGCAGTAATTGAAGGCGCTAAGGCGACTATAGCGCATTTACCCGGCGCAAAGCTAAAAACATTACAAGTTGGGGTACCGCCAATTAGCCTTCAAGACAAATTCGTCGAATTCGTTACCCAAGTTGATAAAACTGAAGTAGCCATCCAAAATAGCCTTGACCGACTTGAAAGATTGAAACAATCACTTACACAGATGTATTTTAGATAAGGGGGTAATGATGTGTTTAGGTCATTTATCTATGTAGACGAAAAGAAACTCCATTCTTATATGAGGCAGATTGGAGTAGAAAGCATTGCTAAACCTAAGACAGGAACTCGTTCAACCCATGTATCAGCAGCAATTCCTTTTGCGGGTCTAACAGGTTCAATTGATAGAAGCGTCGATACTGAATATGTGCAAGATTTAGGAATTGATTTAGACCATTTTGAATATGCTCTTGAGAAGCTTTCAGGCGAGGACTATTTTGATTTTGTTATGAACTCTGATTATGATATACTAAGTGTGCCTTCAATGAAGCTGATTCGTGTTTGTTGTTCTTTTTTCGTGCCAGAGCAATTTGACGTAATTAATATAATTGAGCAGTATAGACCATTGATAATCAATTCGATTGATACAAAGGATACGGAAGATGAAAAAGCAGAAATGGTTAGAGCTTTCTTTGAGAATGCATCGGCAGATATACCAATTGTTGCAGATTTTGGGGATGTTCAAATATCATCTAAGTTGAATATAAATAATTTACTTGAAGAGTACACGGACTTAGAAGAATATGACGAGCAAAATGTATACATGTTATGTAAAGTGATAGGGGTGTCAAATAAGGACAAAGTTCAAGTGTTTGACCCTCTAAAGGATTTTGTTCATCTCAACAGAACATTTCGCCGGAAATTCGGTGCTACTGACAATAATTTAGATTTAGAAAAGATTTATGTTGATGGCCCTGTTATGAAAGCTGAAGTTATTGCTATGTATAAATAATACAATTTGCGAGGTGACCCTCTGACCAACTTCGATTTCCTCCTCGCCGCCCCGGCCTTTGAGCCCTTCCCGGACTTCGCCCTTGACGCTTCTCCGTTTTCGTGATAGTTTCATGTGGGAGGCATTTTTCATGCAAACCTACGCCATCATGCACCAAAACCGCCACGTCGCCACGATTCGCGGGGACGGCTCCTGTACGGTCTATTATCCCAGCTTCATGCCTTATAACCTCTATTTAGAGCGGGCGGAGGCGGGGAACATGGACGCGCGGCTGAACAACCTGGCCAATTTCCATCTCTGGTGCGCGTCCCGAGTGCTGACCCTGGACCGAAAATATGCCAAGGAGATACTGAACAGCCTGGGCCTCAAACAGGCCGTGACGGACCGTGACCGCGCGGAGATCGCCATTGCCTACCATGCCCTGTGCCTGACGGATGTCTATTGGGTGCGTGAGCTTCGGGAGAGAGTGACCTATGAGGATATCAACCTCTACGACCACTCCCTCTCCGACGCCTTTGTGGACGTTTCGCTGCGCGGACGGCCGCTGACGGCGC
>CAYNBW010000074.1:0-2677 GCA_964396015.1 uncultured Candidatus Saccharibacteria bacterium
AGGTGGCGAAGATTCCGGATAATGTCAGACGGTGGGAATATTTGATATAATTGCTAATTGATTTGGTTGTGTTTTGCATGACCTGCGGCTCCTCTCGGTTAATGTTTTCCTGCGGAGTCACTTATAAAAATCGACGCCGTAGGCTTTCCAAGTCCAGCAAGTTTACGCATCCACAAGGGTTTTGTCCGCTTACCAAACACCTAACGGCGCCGATTTTTACGGGCAAAACTGCGTGATGATATTAATACTACGAGTATATCTCGCGATATACTTCTGCTGGACTTGGAAATTGTTTTATATTCACATTATATCATACTTTTTGGTTTTGTGGCGAGAATTTTGCGATTTCGTGGCAATTATTTGTTTCGTGACCTGCAAGAACTGGTTGAGTATCAAAACGGAAAAACTTGCACCAAACAACAACTCTGGAGGGGTGGTTTCCCCACCAACCCAGCCCTTTGGCGTTTGGGTGCGTTTGGGGGTTGGGGGGGGGGTGCGCCGGTGCGGGCTGGCTGTGGGGGGCCCCGCGCGCCGCGCCCCGCCACTGCCACTAATAAGCGGTACGGACGCAGCGGACATAGCGCCCGCTCCTCTTATCGTTGCCGTAGGCCTTCAGGTGAGTACCATCGTAGTACAGGAAGTACTGAAGGGTACCACCGTAGGCTGTAGCAGACCACCAGTAGCCATAGTCGGTAGGGTTCAGCGTACCATCGGTATTGACGTTGCCGAGAACCGGGTCGAAAGAGGCAACGTAAGTGCTACCGCCTGTACCTATGCTGTTAATCCGGGTTCGAGTTGGTAAGATCCAGCCTTTGGGGCAGATGTTTTGGGTAGTATTAGAGTCTGTCTGACTTCAACTCTGGCAGTTAGTACCGGCACTGGCAGCACAGTAGTTATAGTGGATGCCATAGGTTTGGCGGTCCGCGCTAGAAGCAGTGTCACCACGTTTGTAAATTTTGGGGGCGGTATAGGTGGATGTCCAAGAAGTTGCAGAAGTTTGTTTGGCATAGGCCATGTTGGAATTTGTAGTATCCATGGCATATTCGGAGATGTCAAAGCGGAGGTTTTGGGTCATCCAGTAGATGCCGTTGATTTTGGTGATTTGGTATGTTTCGTTGTCGCGAACATCTAGAAGGACGGTAGAGTCACCGTCGTTCGGCATGACGGTGGCGAGGGAGGTGAAGGTGGCGTCTTGCATGGTTGGGAGGGTACGGACGCAGCGGACATAGAACCCGTAGTCGCCGCGATTGCCGTAGTTGATATCCAGAGTACCACTGTTGTAGCGCAGGATGTAACGACTGGCAACATTGCCAGCCGTAGCCGACCACCAGAACCCGTACGTAGACGCGTCGCTGAGGGAGCCATTGTAGTAGTTCCCGCCATAAACTGGACTAAAGGCGTTTTGGTAGGAAGTTATGCTTCCGATTTGACCGGTGGAAGCGCCGTTAGCTGGGAGTTTCCAACCTTTAGGGCAGATGTCTTGGGAAGCGGTAGTTGAATTAGAACTGCCAGTGATAGCACCAGCGCTAACTGCGGCATAGTTATACCATACGCCTACTTGCTCTGCAGTTAGCCCGGATTGGCTAAGGTCACTAGAAGTCGGTACATGGATTTCGGCATCAGTATAACTATCATCACCGACTGTTAGGTCTTTAATGGCTAAGCTCGTATTGCTTGCGATGTTGCTCGTAGCACTCTTCATGACCATTTGAGTAGATGTACTGCCGGTATCGCCGACGTAAGCAAGGTTTTGCGTCATCCAGAGGGCGCCTTTGGTATAGCGAACGGTGTAAGTTTTACCGTCGCGGACGTCTTTGAGAAGGCCGGTAGCACCGTCGAGGAGAGAAGCGAGTTGGGCATCAGTGATTTCTTGCATGGTCATGTTGCCACTTTCGAAACCAATTTCGAAATCGGATTTTTTCACACAGCGGACGGAGAACCCGTGCTTGCGATAGGTGTAATTGGCTGAATCGACGTGGCCTGAATTGAAGTTCAGGTAGTAAGCGTAGACACTAGGGTTCGACGTAGCTGACCAATAGTTGCCGTAGCTACCGCCATTGTAGAACGAGCCGGAAAGGTAGTAGCCGGCGAGCAGAAGGTAAACCGGCGCCTTGCCAGCTGCGTTGCCGCCATTAACGTTATTATAGAAATTACCGCCCGTAGCACTACTGTTGTCAATGTAGCTGCTTTCTAGATTAGCACCATAAGCCGTAGCGAGTGCGTAGAAATCACCAGTCGTCCAGTTTTTATTGCTTGCAGGGTTATTATTATTGGTAGTTGCAGTTGGCAATCTCCAACCCTTCGGGCAGATGCTATAGGCAGTATTGTAACCAGTACTAGTTACGGCATTGCCACTTGCATCCTTACCACCAGCTGTAGCTGCTAGCCATGAGTAGTAACTATAGCATGGTGCATTATTTCCGCAAGTCGTATTAGTCTTGTTAGATACGTATGCAGTAGAGTCACTCGAGAAGTCGCTACTATTAGTGCCACTTACTGAAGCTGGTAATGTGTAGTATGGATCGGACTGGGTATAGCCGGCTGGGACATTAGAACCCTCTGAATCTAGTTTGGTACCGCCAGCGAGGTTAAGATTACTGGTCATCCAGCATTTACCATCGGCAAGACGTTGGACGGTATAAGTTTGATTATCACGAGTATCGGTAGCAATAGTTTG
>CAYNBW010000075.1:0-2608 GCA_964396015.1 uncultured Candidatus Saccharibacteria bacterium
GGGAGCTGTCAAAGGCATAGAAATCTGTAATATCCGGGTTGAGCCAGAGCGTAGGGGTGCTCGGAAGGGTACCGGTTTTGACGGCGGTTTCGTAGCGGGAGATGTGCTCTTCTATGCCGGCGATTTGGTTTTCGTAGATGTGGGCGTCGTTGGTAATGAAGGTGAACTGGCCGGGGCGGACGCCGACGCACTGGGCTACAAGATAGCAGAGGACGGCATATTGGGTGATATTGAAGGGGAGGCCTAGAGGTACGTCAGAGGAGCGGGAGGTGACAAGGAGGTTGAGACGGTCGTTGGTGAGATTCCACTGGGAGTTCCAGACGCAAGAGGGGAGGGCGGCGGTTGTGAGCCACTCGTTTTGCCAGAGAGAAAGGACCATGCGGCGGTTGCCGGGGTTTTGCTTTAAGGTGTCGATAAGGTTGTCGATAAGGTGGTAACGGCGAACGATCCAGCCATAAGCGGTGCCGATGGTGTGGGCGAAGTCGGTGGCGGGCTCGGAGGGGTGCTCGGTTTTGAAAATCTGGTTGAGGTTGCGTCCCTGGTAAGTGCCGTCCTCGGCGATTTCCCATTCGTTCCAGATCTTGACACCGCGATCCTTCAGCCAGCGGACGTCGTTACTTGCTTGCTGATAGATCCAGAGAAGCTCTAACGTCGCGGTCTTGAAGGCGACCTTTTTGGAGGTCAAGATGGGAAACTCTTCTTCGAGGTCGAACTGGAAGACTTGGTGAGGGAGGCGGATAGTTTTAGCGGCCTGCTTCCCTTGGGCGACGTGGTCGGGGATGGCGTTTTGGGTAGTGGCGGAGCGATGGTCGGTCTTTTGGTAGTTGGTGATTTTCTCGCCACTCTTCAAAATGCGTCGGCATAAATCGATATATTGGTCGTCGAATTTGGACATATTACCTCCGTTTTTTACAGTATAGCACAAAGGGTGGAGGCTGACAAGGTGTATTTGCGTAGATTGGCTGATTATGCTTATGCTATTGACATTTATTGATAAGTATGATACAATGGAAGTATAGACTATTGGGAGTCGTGGAAGTGAAAATTAGGAAGTTTTATGCTAGGCTGGGGTGGATTTTGTCAGTATTCCTGGTGGCGGTGACTGCCTATGTATCTTTGGCGCCGGAGACTTTGTCGGCGGCACATACGGTGCGGGTGAGGGGTATCAATAATGCGAAAATTGTGGAAACGGTGTTGCCGGAGCCGGTAACAGAGACAGTGGTGCGCCCGGTAGTGGCGCAAGAAACGGCAAGTCGGCCGGTAGCGACGGTGGTGTCGACGGTAGTGTCGGAGCCGGCGACGACTCCGGCAGTAGCTCCCGTGTCTTATAGTGTAACACACTATGTAACGTCGCGAGATGAATATACAAATACGGCTTTCTCGCTTAGCTATAGCCAGATTTATCAGTTTAAGAAGATGATTTATGGGCATAATTCGGATAATTTGTTGGGGAATTTGGCGTCGCGGTATGTTGGCGAAACGGTAATGGTGAATGGGGTGGCTTATCGGGTGGCAAATATCGTGAAGTATAAGCAGACGGCAGACGGTAATTTGGAAGGGGACCCGAATTTGATGAGGAATATTGTGTATAATGCTTTGGGGCATTCGCTGGCGATGTTGACTTGTGCGGGGCGGCCGAATGGGCAAGGCGGGGCGTCGCATCGGTTGGTGGTATATCTCGACATAATGTAGTTGTTTATGCTATAATGGGGGTAGTGATAAAGTTTTTGCTTAGAGTTGTGTTGCCGGTGGGGGTGGTGGGGGCTGTGGTGGCGTTTTTGTATTTTGCGGTGGTGAACCGGCAGATTAATATTAACGGTTGGTTTACTGGAGGGATGACGATGGGGGTGGATGTGTCGTCGTATCAGGTGGGGGTGGATTTTGCGAAACTGCGTGAACAGGGGGTGGGGTTTGCGTATATTAAGGCGACGGAGGGGGCGAGCCATGTGGACCCATCGTTTGCAGAGAAGTGGGCTGGGGCGCTGGAGGCGGGAATGCCGGCGGGTGCGTACCATTTTTTCTCTTATGGCGAGAGCGGGGTGAGGCAGGCGGAGAATTTTATCGCGACGGTAGGGGATCCGGGGGACGAACGGTTGATTCCGATGGTGGATATGGAGCTGTCAGTCGAAGAGATGAAAAATCCGCCAGAGGTGGAGGCGGTGGTGACGGGGCTGTCGGCGTTTGTGGCGGTGGTGAAAGAGCGGTATGGGGTGAAACCGGTGATTTATTCGCGGCAGGATTACTGGGATAAATATCTAGCGAAAGATTTTGGCGATTATCCGAGGTGGGTGACGAATGTGCTGTGGCCGGTATATCTGGAGTCCGGGGACGCGTGGATGGTGTGGCAGTATAATGATTGCGGGAGACTCCAGGGGTATAGCGGTGAGGAGTGTATCAACCTCGATGTGGTGAATAACAAATTTGGGCTAGACGTTTTACGACTTTCTTTATAAAAGAAAGTCGTGCAAAGAAAATAGAATGAAAAATAAATCAGAAGTGAATTCTGATTTATTTTTTGATGACGATTTAATTGGTGGAGCGTATGAGATTCAAACTCATGACCTCTTCGATGCCATCGAAGCGCTCTAATCAGCTGAGCTAACGCCCC
>CAYNBW010000076.1:0-2592 GCA_964396015.1 uncultured Candidatus Saccharibacteria bacterium
TGTTGGTCTCGGTAGTGAATTTTGTGCTGGGGCTTTCTATCTCGTATCTCGTGGCAGCACCGACGGGGGCGACGGTGGTGATTGTAAATCTGGTGGTGCTGATTGTGGTGAAGGCACTAAGTAGAATGATTTAGAGCCTGCCAGTGTTGGGGACCTTGGGGATGATAATGTCGTCTTCTATTTCTGTGATGAGGCTTTTTAGAATTGGCATAAGGCTTTCGGGGATGTGGCCGATAACTAGTTGTCTGGCATTGGAAACTAGGGAATATGTGTAGAATAGTGAGTAGTTCTCACCGTAAGTTTCTTGTGTGTATTTGGCGTCTGCGATGATGATAGGCGATAGGGCCTTGACTAGTTTTGGTAGGTTTTCTTTGATGATAGAAAACTCTGTTTCGGTGACTGGCGGGGTGACGTTCAACTTATCCTCGTAGTCGTCGTATTCACCGATATATCTAGTAAGGAAGGTTAGAAGTTCGTCGACGTCTGCATCGGTGGCGGTACCTTTGAGAACTTTGACGATATCTTGATATGGAGGGAAGTTGTCGAGTATTTCTGCTAAGGTGCTACCTGGATAAGTGCCACTTAGTATATCGGCAAAAGCGTTGCCTGCCACCATAGCGGCAATACCGCTGTCGGTATTCTTGATAAAGTCGAGGAGGTCAGATTGTTTGTCTATTGTTCTTGATTGGTATATTTTGAGGAGGGCGGAGAGTGGAGGCTTAACTTCGGTGTCGAAATACACTCTGGTTAGACCGTTTTCGGTAACGAACTGCATCCAGCTGTCCATGAAATCTTTGCCATTTGTGGTGGCGACATCTTTCACTAGCCCTTCGTTGGACGAAAGTATATTCAGGGCCGTGGAGCTATCTACTAGAGTGCTGATGTCCACCATTGCTGTGGTGATTTCGAGATCGGCGGGGTGAATTTCCTCGTAGACGCCTGTGTTATAAAAGCCCCAAGCCTCTGGGAAGACATATCCGAGCATGAGGTCGTTGCCATCTTTGACGTCGTGGATATTACTGTATTGTGGATCGGTGATGCTGGCTCTTGGTGCGCCAAAGGTGTAGACGTAGAAATTGTTTGAGGTCATTTGGTAGTTGTCGATGCTCGCATTGATTTTTTTCGCGAATAGATCGACTACTGCGCCGCCGCGTGAATAGCCGACTACCCAGACTTTGTAATTGGCGAGATTGCGGCTTGCGAGGTATTGGTTGAACCTGTCGACTACTAGATTTGCGGCTTCGGAGAAGCCTGCGTGGTCGCCGCTAGTGCCGACGTTGAGGTTTGAGAGCCATTCGGTTAGGTAATTGTAGTTGCGCGGGGCGATGACGATGAGGTCTTGGCCGCTTGGCAAGGTCTTTCGTCCGATGGTTGTGCCGAAGGAGTGACCGTCGGTTTCTGAGGAGGCATCCCAGTTTTGGTAGTCGGAGAATCCGAGTTGGTCGAGGAAGTTGGTGAGTTTGGGGTTTGGTGTTGCGCTGGTGGATGGGTAGCCGTCGGCGGTGTTTTCGTATCCAGCTAGACCCAAGGCGTAGGACACTGCTCGTAGCTCGGGGTGGTCGCCAGGGGATGGGACGTCGAAGTATCGGTCGCTGTATTTGATGGTACCAGTCTCGTCTAGTGCGTCGTAAACCGAGTCCCACGGGTCTTCTGGATTTTCTACGAACCCGTAGTATGGGTAGGTGGCGGTGATTTCATCCGGGATTGCGGTCCCTATGCCGTGTGCGGGGAGGGCGGTGGTGATTCCTAAGGTGATGGCGATGCCCGAGACTAGGATTTTTTTGAAGAGGTTGACTTTTTTAGACACGTTTGACTCCTTTTGTCTTATTATAGCACATTACGCTAATGCTTGTAAGTATTTTGGCGGTTTTGTGATATAATGGGATTAATTAAATAGGAAAACACAAATGACAAACAAAAAGAAAACTGCAAAAATATCAACTTGGGGGAAGATTTGGCGAATTGCGCTTGCTATTGTAGTGCCTCTAGGCGGTGGGCTGATTATATCGCTGTTCACGCGGGATGCGATGAGTAAATTTTCGACTTTTAACCAGCCGCCACTGGCGCCGCCGGCTTGGTTGTTTCCGGTGGCTTGGACGATTCTCTATGTCTTGATGGGGCTTGCTAGTTACTTTATTTGGAAGAAGGGGTACGATTCGAAGAAGGTTGCCGAAAAGACGGCTAGCAGGAATGCTTTGATTGTGTATGGGGTGCAACTAGTGATGAACTTTGTGTGGACGCCGCTGTTCTTTAGTCTCGGTTGGTATTGGTTTGCTTTTGCGTGGCTGATGGTGATGTGGGCGCTGATTATCGTGCTACTGGTGCAAGCTTTTCGGATTTCGAGACCAGCGTTCTTTATGTTGCTGCCATATATAATATGGTGCACCTTTGCTGCGTATCTTAACTGCGGGATTGCGATATTGAATTAGGTTGTGGACAGTACCGGTACCCGAGTTATGCGGTGTTTCGGCATGGGGATAATTTGGCAATGTTGGGACTTATGATATTTTGGGGCTTGTGAAACTAAAGATTCTAGCTAGTCATCGCGATAACGGTGCTAGCTATGTGCTTGGCAATCGATTTCCGTGAGTT
>CAYNBW010000077.1:0-2530 GCA_964396015.1 uncultured Candidatus Saccharibacteria bacterium
AATGTATCGAATTCACTTGTATTTGCGGGCTTTCTCGTCTTTTACAAGTGACTAAGGTACTGTATTCGATAAGGAGGAGATACTTATGAAGAGATTCATTCGAACAATTGTTTCAATCTTGCTTCTTAGCTTTGTTTTTTCCTTCAATTGCCTTGCAATTCAGGATACAGAGTCGCTGGAATCAAATGCGGAAGATGCTATAGCCAATAAAGCATCAGTCGCTAAGGCAGACTTTGTCTTCGTAATCGATTCTACAGGTTCGATGGGTTCGTATATACAGTCTGTGCGAACCAATCTGTCTTCCTTTTCGAAGTACTTAATAGAGAAGAATATTGATGTCAGATTCTCTGTTATCGATTATAAAGACATTTTTGAAGACGGATATAATACTACTGTCATTCATAACCTTGGTGGTGGCATTTGGACAAAAGAAGTCAGCACTCTTGACTCGTGCTTGAATCGCTTGAATGTTGATGGTGGAGGAGACGGACCGGAAACACCGACAGATGCGTTGAGAAAACTGATTACGAAAACCTACAACGACAGCTTCAGGGCAGATGCGACGCGATTCGCGTTTTTGCTTACAGATGCCACGTCTAAAGAAGGTTCTGGATTGTACTCCTTGGCCAAAATGGGCAATGCGCTGAATACCAATTCAATCCATACCTCAGTAGTCAGCAAGGCGGATTACAGTAGTCACTATAGTCCTTTATGGAATAAGACGGGCGGCATATTCATCGATATTGACAGTAGCAACTTCTATCAACTGATGCTTGAAGTCGCGGACTGGATCATCGAACAATCAAAGATAACGATGTCGTTGTCAACTACCAAGGGCGGCAAAGGCCTTTCTTCACTGATCTATAACAGCGGCTATTTTTGGCCCTCCGAAAAGTCAAACAGTAATAAATTCTGGCTCAATGTCACCGCAATGGATCTGGGGAAAAAGAGCGTCACAGAAAAAATAACATTGCCTGCCGGATTGTCGTTTGATGAAAAAAAAGAAAAAAATGCAAAGAGCATCAAGATAAAAGGCAACGGCGCAAAGAGTGTAACCGTCAGTTACCCTGTCTATTCATACTTGCGAAATCAAAAGGTCAACAGTATACAGATCAAAGCGAAGGATAAAATAGAGCATTTACATAGCCTGTCGGTGAAAACGCTCGTACCTGAGATAACGATGACTGTTTCTGCCGGTAAAAATGGGGCTGCGCTGAAAAAGCTCTACAGTTCAAACGGGTTTTATCGGGCAACCGCTGATACAACCGTTAATGCGGTTTGGCTCAATATCACTGCAAACAATGTTGCAGCTCCGAGCATGACAGTTTCTTTTACGCTGCCGAAGGGCTTGAGTTTCTCTGAGAATAAAACGCTTTCAACCACTAAGATTTATATAGGTGGAACCGGAACGCCTACTCTGAAAAAGAGCTTTCATCTGTATTCGAAAGAGATTATTGATGACATCCCCGAATCCATTGTGATTAAATCGAAAATTGGCTTTGCCTCGGATAAAATCGTTGAAATTGAAAACAGTCTTACCTTGGAGGTAGAGCGGGTCGCTTCTGTGGAGATGTCCCTCTGGGATTCAAGGAAAGGAAACACGGTTACAGGCAAGGAGATTAAATCATTGGACTATTGCGATGGCAACCTTTTGTCATCGACAGTTAAGGAGGACAATATATTCTACCTTAACGTACAAATGGCTGGCATAAAGGAAGGCGAAGTTATTACCATAACGCTGCCTGAGGGACTCTGCTTTGTAGGGGATCAGTATTCGTCTGACAACAGGATAAAGACAATCAACTATAAGGGTGTAAAGGTAACCGGTGAAAAGAAGGTATTGCCGGTCTATTCCGTATACAAAAAGCAATCCGTGAAAGAAGTAAAAATAAAAGCTGAATTTGGCGAAAAAACCATGTTCAATAAGATTTTTGTAAGGAGGAAGAGACCGGTAATCTACATAGATAAGGATAAGAATATTTCAAAAGCGGCAGGTGGGTATGAGAGAACGTGTAATGTGGATTTGGGCAGCATATATGGAAATACCGTGCCCCGCACATATAATCAGAGCCTGGCTGAGTTTGGAGCAATGATGTCCTTCTCGGTATATAACCAATCAAAAATAGAGTCTTCTCTTCACAATCTTGGTTTTCACAGCGTCGAGTATAAGAAAATCGGTGGCACCGAAGAAAGTTCCGATTGTTGCTTTGGCGTGAAGACCATAACGGGGAGCGACGGGAAGATCACCAATCTGGCCGCTATAGTGGTCAGGGGAACCATCGGAACAAAGGAATGGATTGGTAATTTTATAGTTGGTTATGGCAGCCAACCGAAGTCATTCAAAAAGTCTGCTCGCAATGTTATTAAAGCCTTTGACAAATATATTACAGAAAAAAAGCTGACTCCAAAGGATACGGCTATATACGTATGTGGTCACAGTCGAGGTGCGGCGGCAGCGAATATTACAGCACATGAATTGTTGGGCAAGTCGTTTAACTACAGGGGAGTTACCGGCTATACGTTTGCTACA
>CAYNBW010000078.1:0-2368 GCA_964396015.1 uncultured Candidatus Saccharibacteria bacterium
CCTGACAGATAGGCAGACGCACACGCGCCACTCTCCGCATCGCCGAGTTTGGCTACTAGGGGGTCGTGGTGGTAACCTTGATACAAACGCCGCGTTTTAGAGGTGCAGCCTTTTCATAGCGCTTGGTCTTCAAAGTGTTCACAATCGATCCGAGCGCCGGTGATTTTGACTTCTTAGTCAGCTTCTTGCGAGGCTTCCTAATCAACTGGTTGATAGTTGGCATTTAAACCTTCCTGTATATTATATTATTATTCTACGCAACACACCCTAGACTCGCACGTCGAAGACGTATTGCACTTTCCCGCTTGCAGTACAGCAATAGCAAACGAGATGAAACTCTTACCCTAATTATAGCACTATTTGTTATTTTTGACAAGATAGTCCAAGGTTTTTTCAATCGTCATCCGATTTTTGATATCCATCCGTACATTTGGGTCTTTGAGCGACTTTACCGCCTCCGGCGACTTCTTGTAGACTTCGCGTAACTCTGCAATTTTGCCACTCACTTCCTCGTCCGCAACGGTAATTTTCTCCTTCAGAGCCAAAGTCTGGAGCACCAGTGACGCCTTCACCCGACTCTCGGCAATCTTGCGAGCCTCTTTCTCCCACTTCCCCATGTCAGTCCCCGCCCGCTCGAGGTAATCTTCAAAGCTCAACCCAGCATTTGCCGCATTGCGCGCCACATCATCACGAATCATCCGCATCTGGTCATCCACCAAAATCTCCGGTGCCGACACTTTCGACGCCTTAACCAAGGCTTCGACCAAATCATTCGCGTATTTATCTTTCAACCGTTGCTCATTTTGTGCTGACAAGTTCTCCTTGATATCCTTTTTCAGCTCGTCCAAAGTCTTGAACGGCCCACACTTCTTAGCCAGCTCGTCATCTATTGCCGGCTCGGTTACCTCGTTAATCTGCTTCACCAACACCTCAAACACCGTTTTGGCCCCAGCCAAATCTTTCACACCATAATCTTTCGGAAATGTCAATTTAAGCTCAAACTTATCCCCCGGCTCATGCCCCACGATGCCGTCCTCAAAGCCCGGAATAAACGTGCCCGATCCCAGCAACAATTTATAATCCTTCGCCGAGCCACCATCAAAGGCCACCCCGCCCTTCTTACCCACGAAGTCAATAATCACCTCGTCACTCAGCTTTGCTGCTCGCTTCACCGGCTTTTTCTCGGCAAAAGACCGCGCTAAGTTCTCCAGCACCCCTTTAACGTCCTTCTCGGACACCTTAATCACCTCGCGTTTCACACCGAGTTTCTTATAGTCTCCCAGCTTTACCTCTGGCACAATATCTGCTGCCGCCGTATATTCCGCCATCTCCCCCGGCACATACTTGGTCACGTTGATATTTGGCACTACCAGCGGCGATTTTTCGTTCTCTGCAAATGCCTGAATCGCCGTTGCACGCACCGCTAAATCAATCGTCTTGCTGTTGAGGTCATTCTCCGGGATAAATTTTCGCACCATATCTGCCGGCACTTTACCCTTGCGAAACCCTTTTACATTCACATCTTTGGCGAGTAATACCAAAGCCCTTTCCTCCGCCTCGTGCAAATCTTTGGCGTCCAAAGTCACCGTAATCTCCACACGAGTATCAGAAAGTTTCTTAAACTTTGTTTTCATAAAAACTCCTATCTTGGCTCAATTATATCACAATCTTGGCAGAACTGGTAGTCCTAAAATGCGTAATCGTAAATCGCGCATTTGCTCCCAGTTTCACATTCGGGTTCATGATGTCATAACGGTCAAACACTGCTTTAATCGCTAGGTACAGATTGCGCTCATTTTCCAGCATCTCCTCGTTCGTTACCACCGCCTTGACCCGCCCCTCCGGCGACCCGCCCGTCAGCGATCCACCCTGACGATTGATGATAAACGCCCCCGCCCTGAGAAACGCCACTGCCCGCTTGTTAAAATCTTTCTCCTCGATATTAAACTTCGGTCGTAAACTATAATTAGACGTCGAGTACGAGCCATAAAGCGCCAAGTCCAGTTTTAGGCTCTTGGACAAAATCTGCATATCGCTCATAAAGTTTTGCAGATTCCGCGCCGGCAGATAAAAATCCGTCAGTAGCGGCACCCGCTCGCCACTGCGAGTGTGGTTAAGAAAACTAACCAGCGAATTCTCAAATTCATTCAGCGCATGCTCGGTTTTGGGCGACTCGACAATCAGTTGCGTTGATTTTGGCAACATCTTCTTGATGCTCGCTATCTTCCTCAGGCACGACTTCGACTTATCATCGAACCTTGCAAACACTACAAATCCATCAGACATCTTGCGAGTAATCTCGCTCAGTCGCTTACCGGTCTCCTCGGCGGTCTTGATAATACGAATATCGTACAAATTCAATTCCTTC
>CAYNBW010000079.1:0-2368 GCA_964396015.1 uncultured Candidatus Saccharibacteria bacterium
CTATCCGGATAGAGGCATTATAAAGGAAAAGAATCGGGATTGTCAATGCAAATCCTGTCGGAGATGCGTTGTTTTTCCCGATTCTCTCGGTTGATGGCCATTGTATGGCTTCACGACTTATTTAACCGGTTTTTGCCTGTCTTTCCATATCCCGGTCGTATCTGTTCAGTCGTGGCGGCGTAGACGCTGCCGCTGCGTTTTTATTTCAGCTACTTCACCGTGATCGTAATCGTAGCGCTCTTGCCGTTGGCAGTTTTGACCGTGATCTTCGCCGTGCCAGCCTTCTTCGCGGTCACCACGCCCTTGCCGGAAACCGTGGCGACCTTGGTATCGCTACTGGTCCAGGTCAGCTTTGTCTTCACCTTCGCTGGGGAAACCGTCGCGTGCAGCGTCAGCTTCTTGCCCACCTTCAGAGTCTTGCTCTTGCCCTCCTTCAGCTTGACGCTCTTGGCGTCCACCACCTTCACGGTGATGCTGGCTTTCTTGCCGTTTGCCGTCTTGACCGTGATCTTCGCCGTGCCCGCCTTCTTCGGCGTCACCACGCCCTTGTCGGAAACCGTGGCAATCGCTGGCTTTGAAGACGACCACGTCAGCTTGCTCTCGGCCTTTGCCGGCGCGAACTTCGTCGTCAGCTTCAGCGTGTTGCCCATGTACAGCGTCGCGCTCTTTCCCTGGTTGATGATGACTTTCGTGGGCACCGGCGCGACCACTTTCACCTTGATCAAGGCCGTCTTGCCATTCTTGGTCGTGACTGTGATGGTCGCCGACCCCTTCTTGATACCCTTCACCAGGCCCTTCGCGCTTACGGTGGCGATGGACTCGTCGCTGCTCGTCCAGGTCAGCGTCGTCTCGGCGTTGGCAGGCGTCAGCTCCGTGTACAACTGCTTCTTGCTGTCCACGTCCACGGAGATCGTCTTGCCGTTGGTGATGGTGATCTTGGTGGGCTTGATGGTGCCGTCGTCGAATTCGAAACCGTAATTAACGGCATATTCCTCGGCAGCACTGCCTGCCTGGCCGCGAATGATAAAACCATCTATCTTTTTAGCAGCCCTAACTCCATCTTCTTCTATTGTAATTGCATATCCAACAGCAGCATAATCCATAAATGTAACGCTGGCAGGAATAGTAATACTCTTCAGTGATATACAGCCTGCGAATGAATAGAAACCTATCTCCTTAACACCTTCTTGTATATCTACATTTGACAGTGCTTCGCACCCCATAAATGCATTATCTTCAATTTTGTCAATGCTTCCGGGAATACGTATACTCTTCAACGCTGTGCAGTTTTCGAACATAGATTCTCCGATCACATGTAAGCCATTCTGGAACTCAACGCTTGCTAAAGAAGTACAATCTTTAAATACATATGAACCTATTTTTTCCACGCTTTTGGGAATAACAATGCTTTCAAGGGCTGTACATCCTTCAAAGGCATGGAAGTCTATTTCATGTACAATTCCATTGATTGTTACACTGTTTAGGCAAGGACATCCTTTAAATACAGCTGTTGGTAGACTTTTCACTTCTCCATTTATAGTTATGCTCTGCAATTTTTTACAATAAGAGAATGTTGTAGTATCCCAAATATTTATATGAGCATTTATAATCAAATTGACTAAGTACTTATCTTCATAAAAAGAGAACATTTTTATCCGGGTTACCGGATAACCGCTCACCTTTTCCTGTATCGTAATGGATGCTTTCTCGCTGTTAATTTGACGACCTAATACTACTGCTTCATTGCCCACAATTTCATAGACAACATCGTCGACAGCTACTCGATTCGATTCATTCTCAACAGCCAACTTCTCTTCAGGAGGATTGGCTTCAACATCTTGTGATGTCAGTTCCACATCATCTACCGAGAATATCATATCTCCCATGCCAAGGTCTTCACTCTCGTTCGGCAATACTTCCTCCATTTCGATTTCCGGCAAATCAAGCACCATTTCCTCCGCCACAGCAGCCAACGCGCCGCACAGCAGCGCCGCGCACACCAGCAGCGCCAGCAAATTACTCAAATAATTCTTCATGGATTTCCTTCCTTTCTTCTCTCTCGTTGGGTCACGTGGAAACGTCGGTCGCGCCTGTCTTCATGTTCGTATACGCCCCGTCGAGCGTCAATGCGCCACTCACAGCGGCACCATTTGAGTCTGAAACCGCGTCCCCCCCTTTGCTCTTAATGATAAAAACACCTTCCCGTCAAGCTAATTGTAAGTATTTAATACTTATTTGTCAAGCTTTATTGTGTATTTAAAAATTATTCTCAGGTATCATTTCATCATATAATGATAGCAGGGGGTGAATGGCCTTGGACGCAAAGGAGATCCAGCAGCGCATTACAGACCTGAGGCTTCAAAAGGGC
>CAYNBW010000080.1:0-2319 GCA_964396015.1 uncultured Candidatus Saccharibacteria bacterium
CGGACAGCGCCCGCTTCGCCGCCTCCGCGATGTACCGCGAAAGCACCTCGGCGGCTTCGGCAGGATCGACAGGCATGACCGACTTGCGCTCCGCAGGTATGGTGTCCAATTCTTGGCGCAGCGCGCGGTTGATCAGTTGTTCGTAGAGACCGGGGTGGAGCATGGGAATGACCCCTTCTTTCAAGTATCTTCTTCCTGTTGGACTCTATATTTATCTAAAAGTAAGTTGTTTTTTCTTAATAGCTTCTCAATCAAAAAAGAAGCAATTGCATAATCCATAACAAAAAACTCTCTATCGTTTCTTACTCTCCATTGTGCAAGTGCAGCATGCACTTCTCTTTCCGCCTTTTTTGCATCAATAACACGAAAAACAGTTCGAGGAGAGAAGGGATAAACAACACCCGTTGCGCTGTTAATCTCATTACAACGCTTAATTACATTTCTTGTTGTCATTCCGATTTTTAGCAATTCCTTTTCTTCTTTTCGAGAGAGAATATACACAAATTGATCTCCTGATTCTACTTCTGGATTATAATCCAGATAATTATCTATATATACCATTAGATTCGTTTTCCTTATTCTTTCTTTAATCTTTGAAGTGCCAACAACATTATCTTGAGTAATGGCAACTCTCAATTGTTGCAACAAGGAAACAATGCTTTTTGCTTCTTCTATATTAGGATAATCGAAATACATATAAGTAGTAAACCAATCCCATTGATCTTGTTTAACAACTCGATTGAACATACCTTTAGTATGAGAACAGCATTCCAACATCAAGCAATTATCTACAGTCTTGCCTAAAAGATAGTCTTTGATGACAATAAGAGCTTTATTGTTCTTTACTAGAGTTATATCTTTGAAAGGCGCGGCACCAAATCCCCATTTTGTGACCATTATTCCTCTCCTTATAAAAAATATCCGATTCACATCAATCAAAATAATGTTCTTTGATTTTTTTTCTAATTATATAATTACAATAATCTATCAGATTAAGTTCCATTCTTGTTTGTGGCATTAGCATCTTTTTGGCATTGCTTGGATCAATTAATGGATAACTCGTACCATAATAGTATAGAGGCGTATCTGTTTTCCCTTCATGCAAATACTTACTTCGATTAGTATATATTTCATTCTTTATAATCGTTGCAATCGGTGTACCTAAATACTCTTCAGCAAGTTCATATACTCTTTTTCCAATCTTAAATACATCTTGCCCACAAGTTTTGCACTTTTGAGGTTTATATTCGCTTGAAGAAACAATAGCTTCTAAAGAAGATACTATATTTGTATTTATCATGTCAATTAACCCAGTTTGTTCAATTCTTGCTTTGGAATTGCCATAATCTGTAAATAACAACGCCTTCGAATTATATAGCATTTGAGAGGCATTTATCATCGATGTTATGAAATCATCATAAAATGACAATTCACTTATATCCCTAACAATTTTAAAAAATTCTATTGGTAAATAATACTCGTTGTTGGTATTTTGTGGGCATTCATCCGTATCAAACCACTCATAATTATAACTTTCTGGGGCTATTTTCTCATAATGTTTATTCTCTGCATAACCTATTCTAATCGGTCTAAAGAACCGACCTGAAAAAATGAATAGCATGTATTTAATTGCCACTTGCTTTTGATAGCTCCAATATTTTAAATCAAGTTCTGAGTAAGCAGTAATTTGAATCCCAATTACTGTTTTATTGTCTTCCTCTTTTACATAAACATCATCAAAACATTGATTAGCCATCTTGATCCCATCATCATGATCAAAATCATACTCTATTCTGTACTCTAATGGACAATTGTACTCTTTTGCTTTTTCTACTATTTCGATCATCTTTTCTTCTTCAATCTTGCAATTACTAATGTATAAGTTTTGAATACAACCGCATTTTTCATAATCAAACCAAAACGTTCCTATATTATTACTCCCAATGTATACTACTTTTTCCCCTGGGTTTCGGAAGGGTGTATAACACCATGCGTTTGTTCGTACTTGATCAAGTAACCCCCACAATTTTCTGAAAAATGTGTTACTTTCATCAATCGATTTTGATCCAATAAATACTCTCAATCTCTTTTCAGCTTCCATAACCATTCCTCCTAATTCTTCGTCAATTATCATCATGGATAATTATCATCTTCTATAGTACCCTTCCAGCTTCTCCTCGCAAATCTCCCTGATCTCCGCCTTTTCCTCCTCGGTCAGCCGCTTCCACACGCTGTTGTCCACCTCAACGATGCCCAGCGTCTTGGTATGCCGCATCATCTGCATGTCCTCGAAGCGCTTGAAGGGATTGGCCAGGATAT
>CAYNBW010000081.1:0-2297 GCA_964396015.1 uncultured Candidatus Saccharibacteria bacterium
TTTTTGCTCGATTTGTAAAGACTGAGAGATCGACAACTTTAGATTTGTCGACCTGAGCTTTAAAGGCGACATACTCTTTTTGCAACTCGATTGGCGGAAGATACAATCCTATCCCCTGCATTTCCTGAGCATTTATGTTTGCTTGACCGATTGCTGCTTTGCACATTCCAAGCAGCATTTGTTTAGAAAAGTCCGTATTCAGGAACGCAGACAGGAATTCAGGCAGCATGATATCGTTCAGACGAACGCGGATGACGAAACCTGCATGAACCATCATTTCATCCCGATTATAAACGCAGGTTTTGCCGACGAGCTCTTTGCTATTCGTTCTGTTGAATAGAACATCTCCTCTGCGTACGGTGCATTTGTCTAATTCATTTTCTGGTACATCAATACGCTTTGTGTCTGTAAGATCAAGCTCACCGCCGTAGGTAATGTTGTTCATCCGGAGATATGGATACCGGCCACCTTCAACCGCTGGACGGCTTGACCCATAGCGGACATCTGAAACAACATCACGAATAACCCCGGTACGCCAACCCATAGGGTTATCCGGGTATAGGCCGAACATCTCGACAAATCGGGCTTTGATGAACTGATCGAGGACGTGGAGTTGCCGTTTCCTTTGATTTATTATTTCTGTGACGCAACTGAGTTTTTCGACGATGGCTCTCTGTTCCTCATATATTCGTAATGGGAATAATACACCTTTTAGATATGTAGCTGAAATATTAGGTTGTGCCCCTCCTACCCCGTCCTGTACAAATCTCTGCTTCTTGCTAAGAAGGAAATAGTATAGATACTCTGGAATAACTTCATTATTGGATAAAAAAGCTGCACACGCCTGATTTGTGCAAGCAGATATTTTTAGTATTGATGCAGCTCCAATCGTCGCCCCATACATAGCTACAAGTACTGTATCAGGAGCATACAAACGTGCCGAGGAGTTCTTTAATCCCTCTTCGGTAATGCATTCATCAACGGAATAAATATACTGCTCTCCCAAATCACCTGTCTTTACCCAAGGTATATTTCCCCCATAGTATTCAGGGTGCTGCTTAGATGGAGTTCCTCCAGATCCTATAGTGAAAGCATCGCCAAGCTTAACCAGCATATCATCCACGCCCCCACAAATACGAAGTTGCCGCTAAGCGATGAACTTCTGATGGGAGGTTTTCACGTTGGTTTGGTTCACGATGGCATATTGCATGGTGGTGTCAATCTGAGAGTGTCCGAGGATTTTCTGAACCTGCTCAATCGGCATACCCTTGTCGATGGCACGGGTAGCCATGGTGCGCCGGAATTTGTGGGGATGGACACGATCAAGGCACAGACGACGCCCCAGTTGACGCAAGCGTATTTCAACCCCACTGATTTTCAGACGATCATGAGGCTCGTCCAATGTAACAAACAGGGCGAGATTATCATCTGTACGGGTTTGAAGATATTCCATAAGATGGATTTTGGCCTTAGCATCAAAATATACCCGACGCTCCTTATCTCCCTTGCCGTAGACCACACATTCCCTTTGCTCAAAATTGATGTCATTCCTATCCAAATTCACCAGTTCACCCACACGGATGCCTGTGGAATAGAGCAGGTCGATGATCGCCAGGTCACGCAACTCTTCACAGCCATCACGCATCCGCTCTATTCCTTCGTCGGAGATCACTTCTTTTACCTGTGTCTTGGTTTTGATCTTATGGATACGCCGCATGGGGCTCTTCAGGATATAGTCTTCTTCCTCCAGCCATGAGAAAAAGCTGGACATGTTGCGCCGGACATTGTCCACAGTTACCTTCCCGCAGTTGTTAATTTTCTGATAATCCACCAGATAGCTTCTGATCTCCTCCGTAGTGATACGCCGTATCGGGGTTTCAATACGAGACAGCATGTGCTCAATGGTAGTACGATAATACTGCAGCGTCCGTTCAGAGCACCCCTCAATCCGTTTCGCGTCGAGAAACAGCTTCAGATACTCCCGATTGTCCACTTCTTCCGTTTTCACGGCATCCGGGGCAAGGTTTTTCAACAGAACCTCCTGCAGCTTCTTCATCTGGGCTACGCTGAGGTATTCTGCCATCTCATTCAGAATAAAAACAAGCCGGTCTTCCATGTCAATACACTCCTTATCTGTAGTGTACCAACATCCTGCACCGGCTTGCGCCCCATTAGTTTCAACCGAAGTACTCCTGCATCAGACTGTCAAATAATAGCTGTGCCTTGTCTAAAGCCTCCTGCACGACAACTTTAGATTTGTCGACCTGGGAAATAAAAGGAATCAGTTCATCCTGTGC
>CAYNBW010000082.1:0-2261 GCA_964396015.1 uncultured Candidatus Saccharibacteria bacterium
CTTCGGCCCCCTTTACCATCAACCTTCCACCCCCGATGGGCGACCCCAACGACAAGCTCCTCGAAACCCTCAAGGTTTATTCTGCTACTAGATATGCCAAAACCCGTTCCGAGGTGGAAAAGGAAATTCAGGACCGCTGGAATGCCGCCAATGTCGAAAAAGCCTCAGCAACCCCAGCAGAAATCTCAGTAGCCCCAGAACCGCGCCAGCAGACCTCAGGAGCGCCGCTACCGCCCAAACCGCTTATGGATACGTCTAGCGCCCCAGAACCACCCGAGAACGCCCAAAACACGCCAAATACAGGCTTTTTGGACCGCTGGATGTCCGAAAACCCCGCCCCCACCTCCGCACCAAAACCAGCGCCCGCACCTAGCCCAACCCCAGCCAAAAACGACGACGAGCAAATCTTCCGCGTCCATTAACGCACTAACCACCCTTGCATTTTTTTCAGTTTAGGTGTAGAATAATAGGTAGATTGCTTAAGACGAGGTATAAAATGGCAGGGAAAGAAGCCTACGATTCATCCGAAATTCGCGTCCTAGAAGGGTTAGAGCCAGTTCGGCTCCGCCCGGGTATGTACATCGGTTCCACCGGTTACGACGGTCTGCACCACCTAATCAAGGAGATCGCCGACAATTCCATCGACGAAGCCATCGCTGGCTACGCTAACAGAATCGACATCACTATCTTAAAAGACGGTGGTGTCAGGGTCGACGACAACGGTCGCGGTATCCCTGTTGACATCCACCCCAAGACCAAAAAGTCCACTCTCGAGACGGTTCTCACCGTCCTCCACGCCGGCGGCAAGTTCGGCGACGGTGGCTACAAGGTCTCCTCGGGTCTCCACGGCGTCGGCTCATCCGTGGTCAACGCCCTCTCTACCCACATGACCGCCGAAGTTTACCGGGACGGCAAGACCCACCACATCGAATTCGACGTCGGCAAACCCACCATGGAGTTAAAGGTCACCGCCAGCAGCCCGCGCGAGCACGGCACCTCTATCACCTTCTACCCTGACCCGACCATCTTCAAGGAAACCACCACTTTTGACTACACCTGGGTCTCCAATTACGCCCGTCACCAAGCTTATCTGACCAAAGGCATTCTCATTACTGTCGCCGACGAGCGCACCGGCGCCAAAGAGTCCTTCTACTTCGAAGGCGGCATCAAGAGTTACGTCAAGCGCCTCAACAACGGCAAAGAGGTCCTCTCTGATGACATTTTCTACGTCGAGAAACAGATGGGCGACACCGGCATCGAAATCGCCCTCCAGTATAACGACACCTTCGCCGAGACCATGAAGCCTTTTGCTAACAACGTTCTTACCCCTGATGGCGGTATGCACGTCGTCGGTTTTCGCACCGGCCTCAACCGCACTATCAACGATTACGCTCGCAAAAACGGACTCTTAAAAGAGAAAGAAGACAACCTCACCGGTGACGATATCAAAGAAGGCCTCACCGCTGTTATTTTGGTCAAACTCCCCGACCCCCAGTTCGAGGGCCAGACCAAGAACAAACTCGGCAACCCCGAGGTTCGTGGCTATGTCGACAAGGTTATGACCGAGTATTTCGGCTACTACCTCGAGGAAAATCCGCAGATTGCTAAGAAAATCGTCGGCAAGGCCACTCTGGCCGCCCGCGCCCGCAAGGCCGCTCGCGCCGCCCGTGACAACGTCATCCGAAAAGGCGCTTTCGAGGGGCTCAACCTCCCCTCCAAGCTCGCCGATTGCTCCTCGCGCAACCGCGAAGATTGCGAACTCTTCATCGTCGAGGGTAACTCCGCCGCCGGTTCCGCCAAAGAGGGGCGCAATCCCCAGATTCAGGCCATTTTACCCCTAAGAGGTAAGGTCCTCAACACCGAGCGCGCCCGTCTCGACAAAATGCTAGCCAACGCCGAGCTCGTCTCCCTGATTAAAGGTCTCGGTGTTGGTATCGGCGACCAGTTCAACCTCGACGGTCTCCGTTACGACAAGATTATCTTCATGACCGATGCTGATGTCGACGGTCTCCATATCGCCACCCTGCTTATGACTTTCTTCTTCCGCTATATGCCAGAGGTCATCGCCGCCGGCCACGTCTATCTCGCCAAGCCACCTCTGTTCGGCCTCATCAAAGGCACCGGCAATACCCGCAAAATCGACTATCTCTACGACGAAGTCGCCCTCGAGCAGAAATTAACCGAAAAAATCGCAGAACGTCGCGCTGCCGGCACCAAAATCGACGAATCTCAAGAGAGATTCAAGCAAGCCGGCTACACCG
>CAYNBW010000083.1:0-2185 GCA_964396015.1 uncultured Candidatus Saccharibacteria bacterium
TTATCTTTATTGACGAAATTGATGCAGTAGCGCATAAGCGCGATGCGCGAGGTGGAGCAGGGCGTGAAGACGAGCAGACGTTGAACCAGATTTTGGTGGAGATGGACGGGTTTGATAATGAGTCAGGAGTAATCGTAATTGCGGCGACGAACCGAGTGGACATGCTGGACAAGGCGCTTTTGCGTCCGGGGCGGTTTGATCGGCACGTGAATGTGACTTTGCCGGAGCGGAAGGATAGGCTGGAGATTTTGAAAGTGCATTTCAAGGGGAAGCCGGTGGAAGCGGATGTGGACTTGGAGGCGCTAGCGAAAAAGACTGCAGGGTCGAGCGGGGCGGATCTTGCGAATATTGCGAACGAGGCGGCGATTGGGGCGGCGCGTGAGGGGCATAAAGCGATTTCGAATAAGGATGTGGTTGAGGCGTTTGAGCGAGTGGCGATCGGGCCGGAGCGGAAAAGTAAAGTGATGAATGAGCGTGAGCGAAAAATCACGGCGTATCATGAGGCGGGGCATGCGATCGTGGGGCACGTATTGCCAGATTCGGACCCGGTGCATAAGGTGACGATTATCCCGCGAGGGTCAACGGGGGGTGTGACGTGGTTTTTGCCACCGGAGGACCGGAACTATAAGAGCGTGTATGAGCTAAAGGATATTTTGGCGCGGGCGATGGGCGGGCGCGTGGCGGAAAAGTTGGTGTTTGGTGAGGATGCGATTACGACGGGGGCGTCGTCGGACCTGAAGAATGTGGCGGAGCTGGCGAAATCGATGATTGTAGAGGAGGGGATGGGCGGGGCGCTCAGAAACCGAGTGTTCCCGGAGGGGGAGACGGGGTATTATACGATTACGACGGGGAAGCCTTATTCGGAAAAGACGGCGGAGGAAATTGATGCGGAAATCGCAACTTTGACGCGGGAAGCGGCGGTGCGAGCGGAGGAGGTGCTGAAGGCGAACCGGGCGGTGCTAGATAAGTTGGCGGAAGAGTTGCTGGCGCATGAGACATTGGAGGAGAAAGAATTAGAGCCGCTGATGAAGGGGACGAAGTTGCCGGTGAAAGCGAAGCTTTATTAGGGTTTTGGGGGTTAATAAAGTAAGGAGTGCGATATGGAGAAAAAAATTGAAAGGTTGGTGAAGCGGTTTCGGCCGGAAAAGTATCAGCTTTGGCTGGCGCTAGATAAGGAGGGTAAACGGTTTGAGGGGGAGATGGTGCTTTCTGGTCGGGTGCGGGATAAGATTGTGAAGTTGCATGCGGTGGGACTGGATGTACGTGAAGTGCTGGTGAATGGTGAACCGCATAAGTTTGAGACGCCGGAAGATTTATTGGTGATTCCGCAACTTGATAGGGGACCGGCGGAAATTCGAGTGTTATATTCGGGGAGGTTAAATGAGAATATGGAGGGGGCGTATTTGTCGACTTATCAGCATAAGGGGCAGACGGAGACGATTGTGGCGACGCAGTTTGAGAGCCATTATGCGAGACAGGTGTTTCCGTGCGTGGATGAGCCGGAGGCGAAGGCGGTGTTTTTGCTGTCGATTTTGTTGCCGGCGGGAGAGAGAGATACAGTGCTTTCGAATATGCCTGTAAAAAAAGTTGACAAAGGTGTGGAAATTTCAGATGGGTGGAGGGTGGATGGCGCTGAAAAAGGCGTGAAAAAATTTGACATCTATGAGTTTGAAGAGACGCCGAAGATGTCGACGTATTTGCTGGCGTTTGTGGTGGGGAAATTACAAGGGAAGGGCGTGGTAAATAAAAATGGGGTGAAGATTACGACGTATGCGCCACTAAACCAGGGTTTGGATGTAGTGGATTTTGCGAATGAAGTGGCGAGTCGGTCGCTGGAGTTTTATGATGATAATTTTGGGGTGAAGTATCCTTTGGTGAAATTGGATCAGGTGGCTTTGCCGGATTTTGAGGCGGGGGCGATGGAAAACTGGGGGCTGGTGACGTATCGGGAGTCGATGCTACTGGCGGGTAAGGGGGCGACGCTATCGACGCGGAAGTCGGTGGCGCTAACGGTGGCGCATGAATTGTCACACCAGTGGTTTGGAGATCTCGTGACGATGAAGTGGTGGGATGATTTGTGGTTGAATGAATCGTTTGCGAGCGTGATGGAATATTACGCGGTGGATGCGATTTATCAGGAGTATATGTTTTGGGAAGGGTTCTTTACGGGGTGTGCTGTGGCGGC
>CAYNBW010000084.1:0-2076 GCA_964396015.1 uncultured Candidatus Saccharibacteria bacterium
GAAAAATTACACTACCGCCGAAGGTGGGGCAAGTACCTGGTGCTTGCCGAAGTCTGCGTACGATGAGGGCGTGACTGACGCGCAGATTTATAAGATGTATCAGTTGCTAAGTCTGCATGGACAAAACAAAGATGCCCTAGCAAAGACCAAGGTTGGAGCGTGGGAATACGACATTATCGGCCCGTGGTACAAGTGCAACATGACGGACATCATGGCTGCTATCGGTTTGAGACAGCTTGATCGTTATCTCAGGCTTTTGGAAAGAAGAAAAGAGATCATTGCGAAGTATGACGCAATGTGTGATGAGCTGGGTGTGAAGCATCTGGTGCATTATACGGAGAACAGTACTTCTTCCGGACACCTGTATCTGACAAGAATTCCAGGTGCAACGGATGAAATCAGAAGAGAGATCATCATTAAATTGGCAGAGCTTGGAGTGAATACGAATGTTCACTATAAGCCGCTCCCGATGATGACTGCATATAAAGAGATGGGATGGGATATAAAGGATTTCCCGAATGCCTATGACTACTATGTGAACCTGATTACACTGCCGCTTCATACGAAACTGACGGATGAGGATGTGGATTATATTTGTGAAAATTTCAAAGCAGTTTACAAATCGGTGATGAAGTGAAGCGTAAATGGATAATCCTGATTCTTATATGTGTAGGGTTTATTCTCATTCAGTCAACAATACCAGAGGTAAAGTCAGCTCATGAGAGCATGTGGATAACAGAAAACATCATTAATCCAATAATATCTCATTTTGGTATGGTGGCGGATGAAGACATTGTAAGAAAAGTAGCTCATGCTGCTGAATTTTGTATCCTGTCTATAGTGATCTCTTTGTGGGTTAAGAAGCCTGTTAGATCGTTTTATTTAGGATTTACGCTTGCGTTTTTAGATGAAAGCCTACAGTTAATCACAGGTCGTGGAGCATTGGTTACTGATATCTGGATCGACTTAATTGGTGTTGCTGCAGGAATGGGTATTGGGCAGGTTATTTCTATGATATTTCGTAAAAACAGTGGGGAAACAAGATGCAAATAGGAAACAGGAAAGTGGCAATTATAGGCGCAGGTTATGTAGGCGCTTCCATTGCCTATGCGTTAGCAATAAAAGATATTGCAAGAGAAATTGTCATTATTGACTTGGACAAAAGGAAGGCAGAAGGCGAAGCAGTAGATATTAGACATGGAATACCATCTATGGGGATTGTCGATCTGTATGCGGGAGATTATTCCAATTGTGCAGACAGCGATTTGATCATTATAACGGCGGGCAGAGGACGGAAACCAGGCGAAACTAGACTGGATCTTGCGAATGAAAATGCCCAAATAATGAAGGGCGTTATTTCTTCGATTCAACAGTATTATACACATGGTGTAATCATGGTTGTTTCTAATCCAGTTGATATCCTTACATTCAAGGCATCACAATGGATGAATCTGTACAATGGAACAGTTTTCGGAACAGGGTGTATCTTAGATACTTCCAGATTGCTTAGGAAGGTTGCCGATTATCTTCAACTCTCTACGGGGATTATCAATGGTTACGTCATTGGAGAACATGGAGACAGACAGATACCAATTTGGAGCCATGTTACAGTTTCAGGAATTCCTATTGATGAATATTGTGATGAAATGGGAATTGTCTGGAACGAGAATATTCAAAAGAGCTTGTTTGAATCAACAAAAACTATGGGTGCGGAAATAATCTCCGCCAAAGGGAGAACACATTATGGGATTGCTACATGTGTGTGCTATTTGGCTGATTCTATTTTAAATCAACGCCCCACCATTGTATCTGTGAGTTCACCAATGCCATTTGAGACAGATGTGCCTGAGTATGCCCTTTCAGTTCCATCACTTGTAGGTCCAGCAGGGGTTCAGCAAAGAGTAAGGGATCAGTGGAAAGAAGAAGAATACCAGCAGTTCGTGACAGCCAGGCAAAAGATGATTGAAGTAATAAAAAGTTTAAGAGAGTAATCATAAGTCATGAAAAAAATAATGATCCTTGGAGCAAGCATTTTGCAACTTCCAGCAATTATTAAAGCAAAGGAAATGGGACTTG
>CAYNBW010000085.1:0-1972 GCA_964396015.1 uncultured Candidatus Saccharibacteria bacterium
AGCATGCATAAGTTTCTCATGTTTGCATACTTATATGTTACATTGTCATAGTATTAGAGTGTGATAGATGCTGTATAGAAAGATGTAGATAATGTGATTATTCGCCAAGCTTAAATAGATCAGTTTATACGGCAATGACTTGAATTGAATTACTGGTGATACCATAGAGTCATTAATAATATACAGGAGAGGAGAGTTAGTATGTCAACACTCACTAAAACACAGAAGGATGCACTGTTTGACAAAATAGTATGGAGCAATCCATCAAATAGATTTGTTTACAAACAATTGCTTCAGACAATGTTGACGAATAGCAATCAAATTGTTCCTTTCATAGGAGCCGGAGTATCAATTTTTGCATTCAATACATGGGGTGGGTTACTAAAGGAGTTACTTGCGCAGATAGATCAATCTGACGATAATGCATTTAATGAAACACGTTCGAATATAGAAGAACTAATTAGAGCTGGTGATTATTTTCAAGCAGCAGATTACTTGGAAACAATAATTGGCAGTGATATATTTTATTTTTCTTTGGTATCTGCATTTACCGAAGAAGTATTTGTGCACAAAGGAATACCGGATATACCAGAAAATGCTGTGGCAAGATGGCTACCAAAAGTGTTTCCAAATGCGAGGATAATAACGACAAATTACGACTCAGTATTGGAGTGGGCATATGCACAACAAAACTACTATCTGAGAGTATGCACACCTAGTGATGATCGTATGTTTATGCAATTCATGCCAAGAAGACTCTATAAAATTCATGGCAGTTATGATTCAAACTACGAGGATATTGTACTCACATCTCGGTCCTATGATGAGAAATATGAATCGTCAGGAGCCCTGTACAATAATTTCAAGATTCTTGTTCGAAATAGTGTATTGCTTTTTATTGGAGCTAGTTTGCGAGTAGACAAAACATTAGATTTACTTAGCGATCTAGCAAATGAATTGACAAAAAATAACTATTATAGTGGGAATATGCATTATGCTATTTTACATATTGATGACGATGAAAGTAGGAACCATCGGAAACAAGAACTGGCCAGATACAAGATTATGCCAATTCTGTATTCTGACTGTGATCACTCAGATGTGTCTGATAAACATGCGATCGTTAGTATAATTCTTGAGCATCTTTTTTTTGACTGGCACAAACAGCAACATAGTGAGAATAACCTTGTGTTTGATGATAGTGATATTCATGATGATAATGACAATAAGAACGAAAAGGATGCGCGGTTATCAAAAGAAGACTTAATCAAAAGGCAATTACCGAGAATACTAAGAGATGATCCATTAAATGCTATTAGATTAGCGTTATCCCTTAATGATTTATCCTTGGCCGAATCTATGCTTTCGGATGTTGAGAAGGCACTTCCTCCAGAGATATTTATATCTAGAGCATTAACAATGTTGTCATCTAGGGGATCGACATTGGCAGCGCTTCGATTATTCTCTGCTATTAATGGTGTAGAGTATGATAATTTGTCAACTGCTTTGAAGATTCAGACTATTGGATCGCTAATAAGTTATTGCAATAGGCAAGATAAGGAGATCGAGTATCTAGACATGCTCGAAAAGAAGCTATGTGAACTGATAGATGATGCGAATACAGAGGATAGAGCTTCGATTTATAACCAGCTTTCAAAATTGTATTATGGTGCTTATACAAACAATAATAAGGATGAATACATTAAAAAATGTAGAGAATATATTATGAAGGCGATTGAAGATAATCCGTCAGAACCGTCCTATTTCTATAATCTGGCAATCATTTTAAACAGGATAGGTGATCTCGAAGGTTCTACAAAAGCAATAAGCACTTGCATTGAAAAAGGATCAGAAGACCCAGACCACTTTGCTCTTGCATATAAAGTTTATAAAAAAACAAATGATGATAGAGCGGGTGATATTTATCGTAAGCTAGTAGAAATGAGCCCGATTCAAGCACAGATTTTGGAAG
>CAYNBW010000086.1:0-1939 GCA_964396015.1 uncultured Candidatus Saccharibacteria bacterium
AGTAAGATTCTTGCTCTGGTTTTGGTAGCCCTGCTGGTGGTTGCCAATTTGGCGGCGCTGGCGGCTGACACTGCTACCGTAGCTCAGGATGAAGGCGTTGTAATTATCGGCCTTGAGACTGGCGACACCGTGAAGCTGTATCAGGTTCTGCAGTGGAACACCAACACTGGATGGGGCAAGACCACTGCTTTCAACAGCTTGGCCGATGCTTCTGTGACCACCTTGGTTGGTACTCCTGGAACCTATGATGCCACCACCAATACCACTACTGGTGCTGTTGCGGGAACCTTTACACCTGCTATCGCAAGTGAGATTAAGGGTATCTATGATGCCAATCCTTCTATGGCCTCCATCGGTCCGAAGACGGCAAATACCATCACTGAGGGCTTCGGTGTGAAGTTCACCAAGTCTGCTGATAATCTGGCTCCCGGCCTGTACATGGCTATTGTGACTCCGGACGCGAACAACAATGTAGTCACCTACAATCCTGTCTTTGTCGCATGTGACTTTGACTCTACGAATTCGAACACTCAGGATCTTGTGACGAATCTGGTCATAGCAAATGTTGGCTATGCCAAGAAGGAAAATGACATCGATCTCAATAAGTGGGTTACCGATGCGGATGGTAATAGAGTGACAGAGGCTAAAGACGAGTGGGCTACTGCCGATAAGGATGAGATCCTTCTGTTCACCGTTGAGACCACCATTCCTTCGTACCATTCTGCTGAGTGGGATGTGAGTAAGATTTCCTACACCCTGACCGATAGTCTGAACGGTCTCGCTCTGGTGAATGATGCTTCACATCTGCCCACCGTTAAGGTGAAAGCCCATGGTTCTTCTGATGCCTTGGCTACCCTTAATGCTAGCAATTATGATTTAACAGCCGACAATGGTGCTACTTCTCTCACACTGAGCATTAAGCCCGCCTACCTGAAGGAGATCACCGGACCCTATGATTTGGAGATCACCTATTCTGCAAAGATCACTGATGCTGCCGTGACTAACGTGAGCACTACTGACAACAAGGTCACTCTTGAGTATTCCAACAATCCGCAGGATGAGACCTCCAAGGGCACGAAGCATGACGTGACCAATCACTACAAGTTCGCAATTGATGCTGAGTTGTTCGGCGATAGCGAATATCATACTTCTGAGCTTGTAAAGATTGGTCTGGGTCCGGATGGCAAGCCGATCTATGAAAAGACTGGCTACAGCAACTACACGACCCATTCTGCTTTGGCTGACGCGAAGTTCGGTCTGTATAGCTCTTATGCTGACGCTGCCGCGGCTATCGGAACGGATGGAAACGGCCTCGTCTCTGGTGCTGATGGTCGCTTCTTGATCAGCAACCTTGATGTTGGTACCTATTATCTCGTCGAGACCAAGGCTCCCGCTGGTTACATCCGCGACAACCTGATCTACAAGATTGACATCACTGCAACTTCGAAGTCTATAACGGTTAATGATGGTGATTGCACCTATACCAGCGATGTTCTGGATACGTATACCGTGTCCGTGAGCACAATGGATAGCGCAACTGCTGAGCCTGCACTGCAGAATACCTCCACCTACACCATGGAGTACTATGGTAAAGATGCTACGGTACCGCAGAATGTTACTATCCATACCGATAAGACGATTACCCTCAAGTCTTCTTCTAAGGTGACTGAAGATACCAAAGACTCCACGCATGCTGAGGACAACACCACCGAAATCAAGAATAAGCAGGGTACTGCGCTGCCCTCCACCGGCGGCATGGGCACCACCATCCTGTATGTTGGCGGCTCCATCCTGGTTATCCTGGCGGCTGTCCTGCTGATCACCAAGCGTCGCATGAATGCTGACGAATAATCGTCACGCCCTGGCATCGCAACAGTGATTGCTTGGAAACTGGCCAAGTGACATAGTTTCCGACCCCAGCTTCTCCTCGGAGGGGCTG
>CAYNBW010000087.1:0-1751 GCA_964396015.1 uncultured Candidatus Saccharibacteria bacterium
GTATGGGTTAGACTACTTTGCGGCATTTCCGGGATGCGCTGAGCAGACGGAAGCAAGCAGCCGGACGGTGGCGTTTCTAGTTGATAAGGCGCGGACGGATGGGGTGAAGGTGATTCTCAAGATTGAGCTGACGTCGGATAAGTTGGCGCGGGCGATTGCGGACGAAGTGGGGGCGGAGGTGATGACGCTCAGCGCGGCGCATAACGTTTCGGCGGAAGATTTTCGGCGGGGGGTGACTTATGCGGATTTGATGGAGGAGAACGTGAAGGTGCTCCGGGAGGCACTAAAGTAAATGGGTGCGGCAAGTGTTGGGCGTGTGGGTGATAGAGCGGCGAGTGCTGGGCGGAGACGCGAGGTGATTGCGGCGAAGGATTTGACGTTGAGTTTTGGGGCGAATGAAGTGATTCGGGCGGCGAATTTTGCAATATGCGAGCGGGATTTTGTGTGTGTTGTGGGGGCGAATGGATCGGGAAAGAGTACGCTCATTAAGGCGATTTTGGGGTTGGTGAAGCCGAGCGCGGGGAAGGTGGTGTTTTCTGGAGGGGTGCGGCGAGAGGCGATTGGGTTTTTGCCGCAGGACATGAAAGTAGAAATGGATTTTCCGGCGACGGTGAGGGAAATTGTGTTGTCGGGGGCGTTGGGGCGGTTGCGGATGAGGGCGTTTTATCGGGAGGAGGACAAGCGGCGGGCGGAGGAAGCGATGGCGAGGTTGTCGATTGCGGAGCTAGGGGATATGAAATTCACGAGGCTGTCGGGCGGGCAAAGGCAAAAGGTGCTGCTTGCGCGGGCGCTCGTTGCGACATCGAAGGTGTTGATTTTGGATGAACCATCGAATAATCTGGATTATAAATCACGGCGGGAGTTGTATGATACTTTGACGGAGTTTAACCGGGCAGGAATGACGATTATAATGATTACGCATGATTTGGATGCGGAGGATTTGATTGGAAACAGAGTAATTAGTATTCGGGAGGCGGAAGTGGAGTGCTTGACAACGAAGACGTTTCTTGGGAGGTTTAAGTGAACTGGGTTTTAGAGATGCTGTCGTATTCGTTTATGCAACGGGCGCTCGTTGCGGGGGTGATGATTTCGATTTGTGCGGCGCTTGCTGGGGTGTCGTTGGTGCTTAGGC
The DNA here is from genome assembly GCA_964396015.1 of uncultured Candidatus Saccharibacteria bacterium. GTDB lineage: Bacteria > Patescibacteriota > Saccharimonadia > Saccharimonadales > Saccharimonadaceae > Nanosyncoccus. Next base: position 1,133 of record CAYNBW010000087.1, read on the forward strand.
GAAATTCGATGATTGGGGACGGGCTGTCGCATGCGGCGTTTGGGGCTTTTGCGGTGGCGACAGTGCTTCATTTGGCGCCGGTGTGGTTTGCGATGCCGGTGGTGATTGTGGCGTCGTTTTTTGTGCTGAGGCTTTCGAGCAGCAAAAAGGGAAACGGGGATGCGGCGATTGCGTTACTTTCGGCGTCGAGTTTGGCGATTGGGGTGATGGCGATTTCTCTGTCGCAGGGAGTGAATATTGATTTGAATAGCTATCTTTTTGGGAGTGTGCTGTCGATTGGATGGGGGGAGGTGTGGCTTAGCGTGGCGCTTGCGGTGGCGGTGGTGGTACTTTATGTGTTTTCACATAACCGGATTTTGGCGGTGACTTTTGACGAGGATTTTGCGAAGGCGATTGGGGTGAAAACGGGAGTGTACGACGCGATTTTTGCGGTGATTTGTTCGGTGGTGGTGGTGCTGGGGATGCGATTACTTGGGGCGCTACTGATTTCGAGTTTGGTGATTTTTCCGACGCTGATTGCAAGGCAATTTTCGAAGTCGTTTGGGCGAGTGGTGGTGAATGCGGTGTTGGTCTCGGTAGTGAATTTTGTGCTGGGGCTTTCTATCTCGTATCTCGTGGC
>CAYNBW010000088.1:0-1681 GCA_964396015.1 uncultured Candidatus Saccharibacteria bacterium
ATTCCGGACAATGTCAGACGGTGGGAATATTTGATATAATTGCTTAGTTGTTTTAGTTGTATGACCTTGTGCATTTTGCCTCTTGAGATACCTCTCTTATTAATGTTATTACCTTTTCCCGCGAGGCTCAACACAAATCAGCACCCGTAGGCTTTGACGACTAAGTGCAATCAACCCGCATAGCGTTTCAAAAGCAAATAGTACCTACTGGTGCTGATTCATACTTTTGAAAACCCGCTATCCGTTACAGATAATGTACACTTAGTCGTCAAACTTTTATACTACCATCATACCACCAATTTTCCACCATTGCAACCCCCATTTTCTCCACACTTTTACCTCCTGTACCCCCCCATCATAATCAAAGCTAAAAGTCAGGCTCCGCCTGACTTTTAGCTTCGTAATTTCTTTGTTGAACTTTCTTTTTAAAGAAAGTTCATTGCACTTTCACCATCGCCGGCCTCAACACTTCCCCATTATACATATACCCCGACCGCAAAACTTCCGCCACTTTCCCCTCCTCCCCCTCGGCCGTCACCGCCTCCATCAAATCCGGATTGAACTCCTGCCCCACCTCTATCGGTATTTTCATCAGTTTAAGTTCCGACAACGTTTTTGCCAGCGTCTTCTCTAGCGGCGCCAGCTCCGCATAACTACTGACTGCCCGGTCCATATCATCAAGCAACCCCAACACTTTATACACCGTCGCCATCTGTGCCGCACTCACCATCACTGCCCGTTGCGACTCCACCTGCTTCCGATAGTTCTCAAAATCCGCCCGCGTCCGTTGCAAATCCGCCAGCATCTCCGCATTTTTCGCTTCTAATTCCGCCACCCGCGCATCAGCCTCAACGCTACCAGCCACCCGCGCATCCGCACCGCCAACCTTATCGCGCGCCTCATTCTGTACATTACCGTCTATTTTCTTTTCTTTCATTTTCCTCCTTACCTATATAACATTTCCTCTAGCACCGCCCCCGCTCGCCGCACCAACGCCGTCACCCGCGTATAATTCTGCCGCGTCGGCCCCAGCACCCCAATATAACTCCGATCCGAATACGGCGACTTAAATCGCGACACAATGAGTGACGCCTCCGAATTCTTCCCAATCGGATTTTCCTGCCCAATAAAGATGTTCAAAGCCTCCCCCGGCGCTGCCTCGCGTAGCCACGGCTCCAAATTATCCAGCAACTTCGCCACCGACTGCACCCGCCGCGTATCACCAAACTCCGGCTGCATAAATAGCCGCGTCAACCCTGACAGATACAACTGCCCATCCACCGTCGCGAGGCCCAGATTTCCGGTCAACTCCACCAGCGCATCCACCGCCCCTCGTATCGCCGCATCCGCCCGCGACTGCGACGCCACCCTCACCTCTAACGCATGCACCCCTCGCTCCAGCGCCGGCTCCTCCGCCACTTCACTAGCACCTCCGCTCATATGATTCACATAATACCGATACCCCGCATCCGTCGGCACCCGCCCCGCCGAAGTATACGGCTGCGCAATCAGCCCCAGCGCCTCCAACCGCGCCATCTCCGCCCGAATCGTCGCCGGCGACACCTCAAAAAGCTTCCGAATCGTCACGCTCCCCACCGGCGCCGCCGTCTCCGCATACTCCTCGACTATCGCCTCAAGAATCTGTCTCTGCCGCTCAGTTATTTCCATACCCCCATTATAC
>CAYNBW010000089.1:0-1568 GCA_964396015.1 uncultured Candidatus Saccharibacteria bacterium
CCATCTGTTCCTTCAAGGCCAGATTTTTCGTCCCGATTCGAATGCGCGCGTAATCTGTTGTTCCCAGCGCCGCATCAATCGACTTTAGCCCATTATTCCCTCCCGACGCCCCCACCGCTTTGTAGCGTATCTTGCCAAACTCCAGATCAAAATTATCGCAAATCACCAAAATATCCGCCAAGTCCACCTTATAATACCGTACATATTCCGCCACCACGCGCCCACTGTCGTTATAATACCCCTGTGGCTTCACAAACAGCACCCGCGCGTCCCCTGATAGCCCCGCAAAATCATCAGAAACCCCCTCAAAAGCCCCCAAAAGCCCCGATTCCTTAAAACTGCCCCCATACCGCTTAAAGTAATAATCCAGCGCCAAAAAGCCCGTATTATGCCTCGTAAAGGCATATCTAGCCCCCGGATTACCCAGTCCAACAACCAACTTCATTATCTCATTATAACACAAAAAGGGGCCCGCCATCAAGGCGGGCCCGCACATAAAAAGGAGGAAAAAACGCATATTGCAAACGCCAGCGTCACCTAAGCTTCATCGCCGACCTAGCGATATCCTCTCGGCCACCGTCCAACGATAAAGCTGGTTCCGCATAGTGTTCAACAATCCTCTGCGCCTTCTGGCGCTCCGCAATCATCCGTACTAGCGGATGCCGAATTACTTCGTCCTCAGTAAAATGCACCCTCGCCACCATCGGGTTGTTGTATAGTAGTTGCGAAGCATACGTTAGACCATTATTAAAAGCATCAAGGTATGGCGCATGAATCTGCTCCAAGTCGCCTGTCAGCACGATTTTACCGTCCTGACCCAGCCGTTTTATCAGTGTATCAGCCTGAGCCGGGTTTTGGTCTTGAAATTCATCATAAATCGCCAGTTCCTTGGTAAAATCCAGCCCGCGCGCATTCTCAATTGGAATATTCATAAACCAGTAATTCCAAATCGCCTCAACGTATTTCTCCAAACGCTTTTTAAAGAACTAACCTATAGCTACAAAAAGCAGATGAGCCCCAGGTTCTAGACTCAATCTGCTCCCACTTACACCAATTCTACACCATTTCGCCGGAATAATCAACTGCGCTTAGGTGCTTATTTGTTTCGACGGATTTTGACGTCAAAACGCTGCGATTTTCGCTCTACCACTCGAATTTTCATCGCATAAATCCTTTCCGCCCACCGTTAGTGCCTCCACTACTAGCTCCAACCCCCTTTTTAACGTCGCGCCTGCCTCTGTCGTCCTGCTCGCGCTTCCCGTCCCCGTCATTCCGTTCGCGCCCCGCGCCATTCCGCTCACGCTTTCCATCTCCGTCGCTCCGCCACGAAATCTCAATCGGCGTCCCCACCATCGGATACTTTTCTCGCAACTTCCGCTCGAGAAACCGCTTCCACGACCAGTGCAATAGCCCCAAATCATGCCCATGCACTACAAACCACGGCGGACACGCATCGGTCTGCACCATATATTTCGGCTTCGGTCGCGTATTTTTCAGCCCCGCCGGCACGTGCTCAACCACCGCCTCGGCCAGGATTTTGTTCAGCTCGCTGGTCTTAATCTCGGTGT
>CAYNBW010000090.1:0-1427 GCA_964396015.1 uncultured Candidatus Saccharibacteria bacterium
CGATGCGCTGCATGTATAATGCCCTGGCCGATGACGGCAGCATCTACATCTTCCACGCTGACACGAAGGGTCTCATTTTCCGGAAGGCGTTTGACGAAGCTGGCTTCTACCTCTCCGGCTGTTGCATCTGGAAAAAGAACAGCCTCGTGCTCGGCAGGAGCCCCTACCAGTGGATGCACGAGCCATGCCTGTTCGGATGGAAGAAGGATGGGAAGCACAGATGGTATTCTGACCGGAAGCAGACGACGGTGTGGGAATATGATCGTCCCAAGTCCAGCAAGGAGCACCCGACAATGAAGCCGGTGGGCCTCATGGCATACCCCATCCGAAATAGCACCATGACCAATGGCATTGTGCTCGACCCGTTCCTGGGCTCCGGCTCCACGCTCATCGCGTGTGACGAGATGGGCCGCGTCTGCATGGGCATTGAGATCGATGAGAAGTTTGTCGATGTTATCTGCAAGCGGTACATCGAAAGCCATGAAGGACGAAGCGATGACGTGTATGTAATCCGCGATGGCAATAAAATGCAATATACTGATGTTGCAGAAGAGTCGTTGGAGGAAACAGACGCATGACGGGGATGGTGGATCAAGATGAGCGCTGAACAGAAAATCATGTGCGCAGTCGTCCAGGTGGATATGTTCCTGGTGGACTGCTGGAAATGGATGCTTGTTATTCTGTTCATAATGGGAATTTCTATTGTGGTGATCCTCAATACGAGATGGAAATAAAGGCTATCAAAGTAATGAAAATGGAGGTGATGACAGATGGCTACCAGAGGGAGAAAGCCTCTGCCCACGGCGCTGAAGGTGCTGGAGGGCGACCGGGGCAAGGGGCGCAGGCCGCTGAACACGGATGAACCGACGCCGCCGCAGGTCAATGTGGAGTGTCCCGACTGGCTGATGCCCGAGGCGCAGCAGGAATGGCAGCGTCTGGCTCCTTCCCTGATCGCAATGGGTGTGCTGACTGAGCACGATTTGGAGGCGTTCGCCGGTTACTGCCAGGCATACGCGCGGTGGCGTGAAGCGGAGGAATTCCTGTCGAAGCACGGCACCATCTTCAAGACGCCCAGCGGCTATGTACAGCAGGTTCCCCAGGTCAGCATCGCCATGCAGAACCTGAAGATCATGCAGTCGTTTTGCTCGGAGTTTGGCCTGACGCCTGCCTCCAGGGCGAGGCTATATGCCAACAGCGGCGATAAGAGCGTGGACGACGATCCTATGGAGTCCGTGCTGAAGGGAGGCTGGCTGGATGTTCAGTGAAGCGAAAGCCCGCCGGGTGACGCAGTTCATTGAATGCCTGCGCCACACCAAGGGCGAGTTTCATGGCCAACCCTTCAAACTGCTGCCCTGGCAGGAAAAGATCATCCGGGATGTGTTCGGCACGGTGCGGAATGACAAGCCCGATATGCGCCAGTACAATAC
>CAYNBW010000091.1:0-1396 GCA_964396015.1 uncultured Candidatus Saccharibacteria bacterium
CGACAACTTTAGATTTGTCGACCTGGGAAATAAAAGGAATCAGTTCATCCTGTGCGCTTCTTGGCGGACATATTACTCTTATTTTTCCAAGACGTTCTTTTGAAATGTTCGACATTGATTTTGCAGATCCACCTGAAATCCCCTGTATAACAGGGCGGAACTCTTTACAGTTTATGAGTTGCCACAGAAATACAGCATTCATTCTTTCATTTGGAACAAGCCTAAAAATAAGATCGGGCATCATCAAGTTTGGCGGTGTCTCATGAACATATGCGGCCATTCCAACGAGTTCAGGTGTGTTTTTCCTTGTAAAGAGTAGATCACCTGAATGAACCTCGGCACTTTCTATAAACATACCCTCATCAAGAATAGCTTTATTCTCTGATGGTCTGTAATCGCCATAAGTAGCAGCACTTAACTTTAATACTGCTGGGTTGTTACCATTTCTTGGCTTATCAGAGCATATAAAGCTTTTCCCATTATCAATGCGCGTCAGGCATTCCCCAAGTTGATATGTATCCCAATTTAGAGGATTACTAATTGGGTCTCCAAACATCTCGACAAATCGGGCTTTGATGAGCTGATGGAGGGCAGTCATTTCCTCTGTAAGAGAAATCATGACCTGTTTCACTTGGTTCATTGTTGTTACAACATACTTCTGCTCTTCTATCGAAGGACATGGAATCTGCATGCCAAGGAAATCACCTTCGGACATATGTCCCCTGCGGTTAACTGTACCATTCAGTTTTGATCTATAGTAGTCAATACATCTCGGGGAGCGAAGGACCATTTCAATGTATTTCGGAAAGACGACGGATTCATCTACAGTCCATACTGTGTAAGCAGGACTGACAATACCATACGGCACAATGTCCTGAATGCCAAAGTTGCCCTCGTCCATGTGGATGCCCTGCACCAACATCCCGGCAGGTATAACCTTGTATTCGGAAATATCCTTGGATGCGATTCGCTTTTTAAACTTGTCGCTCTGCATGACTATCCCGTCTTTCATTGTGATTGACAGAACAGGGTAATCATTATCGCCACATCTGCTGACTTTTGCCCTCGATATGGCTTGCCCAAGTTTAATGTAATTCATGTCCTCACCCTTACAAATACGAATTTATAGTCCTAAAAGCTGCTCCAGCTCGTCCATTTCCGCGCTGATCTTCACTTCAAGCGCTCTCAGCTCCGTCATGATCTCCGAGGTTGGCGGGTATTCCACGGGCACGTATTCCGTCTGCTTGTACTTGTTGATGGAGAGGTCGTAGCCGTTGTCCATGATCTCCTGTTTGGGGACGAGGAAGCTCTGGTCGGTGCGCTGGCGATCCTTCTCCCCTGCCCGGTTGTGGAAGCGGGCGACGATGTCGGGGATGTCGTTGTCGGCAATGGGACT
>CAYNBW010000092.1:0-1329 GCA_964396015.1 uncultured Candidatus Saccharibacteria bacterium
GAATCGCCGCGTATTCATCGCAGAGGCGGGTCATGTAAAGCTGCTGCCAGGCAGGCAGCAGGGATTGGAACAGCTTCCAATCGGCTTTCGTGGGTCCGGTCATGGTTATAGTCCTCCGTCCAGTGTGGGAATAGGGATCGTCTACCACTTTAACAATTCACTACTGAAGCCTTATCTCTACGCCTTCGTCCATTGCTAAACTGAGTGTTCTTCCTGTAGAAATCCCAGGAATCGGCATTTCGGACTACGGTTCCATCATCGTCAAGATAATCTACGGTTCCATCATCATGAACGTCCAGTAATTCCCTGTATCCATCCAACGTTCGTTTCTTAAGGCCGATGTGCCGCTTCATCAATTTCAGTTTCTGCATAACCGGTTTATGATCTGGATGGGGAACACTGGCCTGGTAGAACCTCGCATACGATATATGTTCAACTACCAACCCATCATCAAACTGAACGTCAATGTCATGATAACTGCGGTAGGCTATTATCGTTGCGATCATCTCATTTGAGCACACGCATCTCTCGCCAACGCGATGGCTTTTTACGGCCCTTTGGAGGCTGGTCTTGTTGTAGTTCAGGTTCCCGTTGGTGAAGTCATAATAATTCACATGGTCTATGATTTTTCCATCCTCAAATTGAACGGTCATGTCCCCGGCGAGCCGGTATTCGATTATCTTGGCCACCAGGCCGCATTTTTGCAGCTTCTCTTCGCCGAGGCGGTAATCCTTGAATTTCTGGTAGGGCATAAGGGCTCCTCCTGTGGTTAGAGTCTTCTCAAAACGGCAGATCTTCATCCGGAACAAAGCCCTCGTCCACGATCCGGAATGGATTCATTTTCGGCATCATGCCCTCCATCGGGTGGGCCTCATCCTTATATAGCTCGGCCCATTCCCTTAAAAACCCCTGATACGCTTCGCTTGGCTCCGTCACAATCTTCTCCAAGTCGATGTGGTTGACGTCCCACAGCGTCGGGCGCTTGTGCTCATCGTCCATATCAAAACTATACAGCAGCCTCAGCGCGGACCCATACTTATCCCAGTCGGCCACAGCAGGGGAACCGTCATCTTTCCGTAAGATGAACCTTGGCTCTGTGATGTCCAGTGCTTTCAGCAATCCCCGATCCTGCTTCAGCTGACGATTGAATAGGAGGCGTTCGTCCCTGTAGATGGAGCGGCGGTGGTAAAGGATGGACTCACGGTCGAGACCACCCGACTCACCGACACCGTGGTTACTCCCATCTTCCATGAGATAAGCCGTGATCAGGAAACGCCACCCATAGCCGCCTTGAGGCGGATTCATGTGCATGAGAATCCGTGTCCAGTT
>CAYNBW010000093.1:0-1192 GCA_964396015.1 uncultured Candidatus Saccharibacteria bacterium
GGCTTGAACAGCCGCAGGATCGGTATGGCCATCCTGTCCGCCTGGCGGATGTGCAGGATGAGCGGGAGCTTCCGGCGATGAGCCAGGAGAATTTGGAAGATAAACCAACGCAGTTGAACCAAGCGGTGCTGATCTTTGCGCTGGAAATGGAAGTCAAGTCCGGTTTCGCCTATTGCGCAGACCTCCGGGAGCTTCGTCAGCTCCTTCAGGATGACCCGATCCTTCCACATCTCGTTGGGTGTGCGTGTGGGGTGTAAGCCTACAGCGGGAAAAAGCCGGCCGGGAAGCTGCTTTGCAAGATCGATCAGACGCTGGTTTGAAGCAAGATCAATCCCCGGTTCGATGGCTGCGACAATCCTTTGCTGCATCATACGTTCTATGACAGAGCAACGATCCCCCTGCGCAATGCTGAATGTGTCAGAGGAACGGTCATAATCCAGAAAACGAAATTGATTTTCAAATTTGAAGTGCGAGAGATGGGTGTGTGTTTCAATGATAGGCATGACCGCTCCTCCTTTCAATAGGCTCTTGTTTATTCTTCTGGTTTGCTTCGGTAGAGATAAATGTCGTCAGTCTTTCCAGTCTGTAGTAGGATATACTCGATTCCCTTTGCTTCGCCTATTCGAAGCTGATTTCCGTCTTTACATCCAATTAAGAAATAATAATCGTCATTTAGCTCATCTATTCCATATTTGACGCGCTCGATATTCTCTACGTTGTACGGAGTTTTGACATCGTGGAATATCAAATAACCAGTCCTGTCAAGACAGATCTTAGCGTCCTCATCCTCATCAGTAGAAAAGGACCAAGTGACATCCAGAAAGGCCTTCCTGCGGCACCGATCCAGTGCCTCTATAAAATCCTCTCTGTTCAAATCGTTTTCCTCCAATCTTTGTGAACCGTTGCTGTGGTGCGATGGATAAGCCATATAGGGACTTCATGGTCATCATAGATACGAAAACAGAAGCGGCAAGACAATCCATTCACCTCCCTACATCCCGATGAAATCATTCTATCAGGAAGTTAATTGTATGTAGGTGTCGTATTATCTCAAACTCATCGCCACGCGATATCCGATTCAATCAGATCGACCAATTCAGTAAACCCTTGGTCGATCTGGTCTTGGGTAGGGGAAGGGGGTTCAAGTATGTCGAGAAGTACATGAATCAGTTCAGTATTGATCATTTCCGCA
>CAYNBW010000094.1:0-1143 GCA_964396015.1 uncultured Candidatus Saccharibacteria bacterium
GGCAGGTTTTGACAAACCCAAGGACAGAGTGTTCACGCCCGAATATATGCACTATGCTGGCAGAGTCCATCACATAAGCAAGCTTCTCAAAAAGGAAACCGACCCGAGCAGAATTGCTGCCCTGCGAAAGGAACAAAGAGAGAAGCGAGCGCAAATGATGAAACTGCCGGCGAAGTCACAAACGGATAAACGCATCAATTATGTGCGTTACGCAGACGATTTTCTCGTCGGCGTCGTTGGCAGCAAAGAGGATTGCGAGAACATCAAAGCCAAAATCAAGGCATTTCTGGCCGAAAGGCTAAAATTGGAATTGAGCGATGAAAAGACGCTGATAACCCACAGCGCCGAGTATGCGCGGTTTCTGGGCTATGACGTTCGCGTCAGGAGAAATGGACAAATCAAGAATGGTGGACAGGGATACAGCCAGCGCACCCTCAGCAATAAGGTTGAGCTGAACGTCCCCCTGACCGACAAAATTGAGAAATATCTTTTTAACCGGAAAGCAGTCATGTGGGCCGACGGCGCGCTCCGTCCGGTGCACCGCGGTGCCCTTGTGACAATGACTGACCTGGAAATCCTCATGGTGTATAACGCCGAGCTTCGGGGTATCTGCAATTACTACGGTATTGCAAGCAACTACGGTAAGCTGGGCTACTTTGCATACTTGATGGAATACAGCTGTCTGATGACACTGGCGTCCAAACACAAATCTTCTGTGAGTAAGATGCTGAAACAGTTCAAAGACGGAAAGGGCGGCTGGTGCATACCGTATGAAACCCGCAAGGGTAAGAAATACATGTACTTCGCCAAATATCAGGAGTGTAAAGCGCCCAAAGACGCCAAGGATGCGATTCCCCACGCCGTGCCGCAAACCATAAAGTCTCATAGTTCTTTTGAGAGCCGTCTGCTGGCTAAGCAATGCGAGTTCTGCGGAAGCACGGATAGCAAAAGCTATGAAGTTCATCACGTACACAAATTGAAAGATTTGAAGGGAAAGTCGATGTTGGAGCAGGTTATGCTGGCCCGTAGGCGCAAGACCATCGTCCTGTGTGAAAAGTGCCATCATAACCTGCACAACGGGAAAGCCTGATTACATGTATTACCAATGGAGAGCCGTATACATCGAGAGGTGTAAGTACGGTT
>CAYNBW010000095.1:0-1060 GCA_964396015.1 uncultured Candidatus Saccharibacteria bacterium
CTGTAATGTTGTCTACTGCCCCGCCTGAGCCAAGGAGGGCAAGCAGCTTAGTCTCCAAGATACACCGCGATGGACAAGCCTCCCTCCCTCGCTTGAGGTAAGTCTTGCACAGCCAAAGGCTTGACCGCCCACGTTCTCTTCGAGTATATTGGTTTCTGCAATCTGCTCGGCGTAGGGCTTAAGAAAGGACAATGCCTGTGATGATGATTCTGGCATCCCTGCATCAAGTAAAGACTCGTCTATATGCAAGGCAGGGTGCTGCCTGGCATATTCAACAACCGCATCCAGAATCTCATTGATTGTTTTCGCTCCGGCATTCCGCATGCCAGCCAAACGAGCAAGAGGCATATTCAATATATCCGAAACGGATTTATGTTCAAGATGCTCCCGCTCAAGGCAATTCAATGCTCGCACTGAAAGCTGTAGCTGATCGTAGGACGTTTCGGCACAGTCTTTAACCTGAAGGAACTTGCCGACGGTAATACTGCTATCTTTTTCAACAGCAATATAGAGGGCAGGAATTGAGTGGATGAACTTCTTCCATTCATCAGCAGTATCAAAAGAAGCGTCAATAGACATGGGCTGTCCACTCAATTGAATCGCCTCCTTCAGTAATTGCTTAAAATCCTCCGGCTGTCTTTTGCGCATTTCGAACACTTCGCGGATCAGAGATGACGCTCCGGACAGACCTTGTTTGCCGCTAGTAAACAGGTATTGCACATCACCGAGCTGCATTTTCATGCCGTTGACGTTGCGATAGGTATCATCAATGTCGATACCTGCTCGAAGCGCCATGTTACGCAGCGTCAGAGAAAGCTGGGTTGCTGTCTTTCCTAGATCAGCACCTTCAGTAACGCGGAGATACGCATCTATCAGCAAGGCGACTTCGTGCCGGCTCCAGGGGATACGAGTAGGCACTTTATCACCTCATTAATCGCGAAATTGTTTGTGCTATGAGGTAAACGGGCAAACTAATCCCAATATACATATAGTATCTTATATGCTACATCGAGTAGGAGGGGGTGATTAGCCCCCGTCCTCTCACCGCACCGTACGTACC
>CAYNBW010000096.1:0-1027 GCA_964396015.1 uncultured Candidatus Saccharibacteria bacterium
TTCCGTCATGAAAAAATAGAGGAAGCCTTCACGATCGAAGCGCTTCCTCTGTTTTCATATGCGTCATTGCCCTTACGGGAACAAGCGCAGTGAGATTTATGCACTCGCAATACCCAGCCACTGCTGCACCTTGCTCAGTGCTTCATTCAGCACCTTGGCAATATCCTCAGCCGCCATACCCATCTTGTACAGGTTGATCGCCGCTTCCCTTGCCTTCTTCTCTGCGCCGCGTCTCTCCGCTTTATCCAAAACATCACACATATTCTGAACCCCTCCTTCCTCAGGGTCATCGCTATAGGCTTCCTCAAACCTACGATCATTGGTCATCACGCTCAACAGCTGCAAGGTTTCCTGCACGTGGTGGAGCTTCTCCGGGCTGGGGATATAGTCGCCACTCTCCCGCTTCTGCACGAAATAATCCGCCACAATCCTGAAGTCGCTCTTAAAGAGGTTGACCTGCTCCCTTGTCAGGTACGCGATCTCGAACAGATTGATCTTCACATCGGACACATATGGCCTGAACAGGTCCGGCACATTCACCGATTCATACAGCGTCGTCGCCTTGTCCCAGCGCTTCTTATAGCCGAAATACAGTACCAGCGTCACAACCGGATATCGGGGATTATCCCTGTTTTCCTTCAAAAGCTGTGTCCTGTATTCAGCCCCATCGTAGCTGTACACCCGCAGCGGCATGTCAGGGTCCGGCTCGGTCTGATTCTCAAAGCCTATACAGGCAATGCGAATATTGCTCTTCAGCCAGCGCTTGGCAACATCCCTTTCGATCTCCCGAACCCTTCCGTCCGCCTTGTAAGCGGCACGTGGGGCCTGGTCAACGAGCTCGTCGGGCTTGATGACGGATTTCCCGTTGAAAAGCAACACATTGACGATATCCGCAAACACATCGTTGTAGGATTCGAGTATCTTCTCGGCAACGTCCATCTCGCCCATGCGCATCACCTCCCCCACTTCATCTTTATTATACTTCACTTTCGATCATTTATCAACCGCGATCGCGAAGCCCATGAGA